>JBAXON010000056.1:0-14207 GCA_037133255.1 Deltaproteobacteria bacterium | reverse complement strand
TGAAGTTCGAAGCGATAGTCGAATTATCCTACATGCGAAGCTGAGTAGGGTTAATATTTGATAGCAATTTGGTATACGTGAGCACCGGAGAACAATGAATGAGAAGCAAATGTTTCATGTCCATAACATGATCATGATAGGAGCAACCGGCCGTAACACCGGTAAAACCGAGATGGCCTGCAGGCTCATCAAAAAATTTATTTCAAGTTACACAGTGATCGCGCTGAAAGTTACAACGGTCAAAGAAACAGACGGGAAATGCCACGGTGGGGATGAGCGCTGTGGTGCTTACAGTTCTTTGAATGCAAATTATACACTAACTGAAGATGCCTCAGATAATCCCAAAAAAGATACAGGCAAGATGCATGCAGCAGGCGCTCATAAAGTTTATTGGTTGGAAGTAAAAAAAGAATATCTGACAGAGGGCATAGAAAATTTTTTAAATCTTATCAACAACGATAAGGATAAAATCATTATTTGCGAATCCAACAGCCTGCGCACAGTAGTCAAGCCTGGATTATTCCTGATTAACCAGAATATCAGGGAATCATCAATCAAGCCTTCCTGTCAGGATGTGCTCAGCCATCACGATTATATGATCCATTTTGATAGTGAAAAGTTTGTTTTTGATATAAATGCCGCTGATATAAATTATGAAGACAGGCGCTGGTCTGTCAGAGAAAACGCGACAGCCATTGTTCTTGCCGGTGGCAATAGCAGCAGGATGGGCGAGGATAAAAGCCTGCTTGTCGCCGATAATCTTCCCATAATTGAGAAAATTATCCGCCAGTTGACGGGGCATTTTAGTGAAATTATCATCGGAGCCAATGATCTTGAAAAATACCGTTTTCTAAATCTGCCGGTTGTGCCGGATCTGGAAAAAGGCAAGGGTCCCCTTATGGGCATATATTCGACGTTGCTGCAGTCAAAGCATGAGATAAATTTTGTGGTGGCCTGCGATATACCTGATCTGAATATGGATTATGTTAAGGAATTGATGCGGCAGGCAAAGTGCCACGAAATAGTTGTGCCAACCTGGGGCGATGGGAGATTTGAACCACTGTTTGCTGTTTATAACAAGTCCATTCTGGATAAAGCAAAAAAGCTGCTGGACAACGGCCGTAGAAAAATCAACCTTTTATTTGAGTCAGCCGATGTCAAGTATCTGCCAATACCGGATGAAGTGAAATGGTTTAAGAATTTGAACACAAGAGAAGATTATAATAATTATATAAAACAAGGACAAGCAGGGTAGAAAATACGTATGATTTCTTTTGAAAAAGCTTTTGAAATAATCATGAATTCCGCGTTCACTCTGGAGAAGGAATCTGTGGAATTGGCGCGATGTCTTCACCGGATTCTGGCCGAAGATATTAAATCAGACATTGATATGCCTCCATTTAATAAATCAGCAATGGATGGATATGCCTGTCGCAGAGCAGATTTGCATGAATCTCTAAACGTAATTGAGATTATTCAGGCAGGTTACCTGCCGCAGAAAACGGTTGGGAAAAATGAGTGCGCAAAGATTATGACCGGGGCCATTGTACCCAAGGGTGCGGACTTTGTTGCCAAAGTAGAGAACACAGAAGCCACTCCGGACAATAAAATTCGGATTACCGATAATGATATCGCCGCCAATATCTGCTATCGGGGTGAAGATGTTAAGCGTGGTGAATTTGTGCTAAGACGAGGAGCATTGATTTTACCCCAGCATATCGCGGTACTCGCCAATGCGGACATAAGCAACGTGCCTGTTTATAAAAAGCCCAAGGTAAGCATTATCACTACAGGGAGTGAACTTAGGGAACCGGGAATGCCTCTGCCTGATGGCTGCATCCGCAACAGCAACAGTTATCAACTAATCGGGCAGCTCCAAAGAATGGCAATTGAGCCTGACTATCTGGGCATCGCCGCTGATACGGAAAATTCACTGGATCTTATTATAAAAAAAGCTTTAAGCGGCAGTGATGTAGTTCTGCTTTCCGGCGGAGTTTCTATGGGAGATTATGATCTTGTCCCCGCTGTGCTTGCGGAAAATGGTGTCAATATCTTATTTAACATGGTGGCGATGCAGCCCGGGAAGCCGCTGACATTCGGGACCAGAGGTAAAACCGCAATATTTGCTTTTCCCGGTAATCCTGTTTCTACTTTTTTCCCTTTTGAAATTATGGCTAAACCTTTTATATATAAATTAATGGGACATGACTATATTACCAGGACGTTTCCACTAATCACGGGAGTTGAATTCACGCGGAAAAGAGCAGAGCGGAAAACTTTTATTCCGGTTAAAATTCTAAATGGTGAAGTGTTCCCGGTAGAATTTCATGGATCAGCGCATATAAATTCTTTGTGTTTTGCTGAAGGTATTATCTCTTTTCCCTTGGGAGTATTGGAAATTAAAAAAGGCCAGGCAGTTGAAGTCATTTCATTGTAAGAAAGAGCTTAGGAGGACCAATGAAGAACCTGTCACACTTGGATGAGCAAAATAAACCGAAGATGGTGGATGTCACGGATAAAGAGGAATCATACCGCATAGCGCAAGCCCGTGGCTCGATCCTGATCAACCGGGAGACTATAGATTTAATAGTGGAAAATAAAATAAAAAAAGGTAATGTTTTAATCACTGCGGAACTGGCCGGCGTGCAGGCAGCCAAGAAAACCTGGGATCTCATTCCCTTATGCCACAACCTGATTTTATCTAAAGTACAAGTAGATGCCAGAATCATAGAAGACGGTGTGGAAGTTACAAGCGAAGTCAAATGTATCGGGCAGACGGGTGTAGAAATGGAAGCCCTTACTGCTGTGAGTATTGCGCTTTTGACAATTTATGATATGTGCAAAGCGGCGGATAAGGCAATGATTATCCGGGAAGTGAAACTGATCAAAAAAGAAAAAACCAAGCGGCTGGTGTAGTGTAAACATTATTTCAGGAGACCATAATGGATTCAAAAGCAAAAGTTTATTCAGTAAATATTTCTGAAAAAAAAGGCACGATAAAAATACCTGTGAATAAAATCATGCTCGGAAGTAATGGCATCAAAAATGATGCTCACAGTGGCTCCTGGCACAGACAGGTCAGCTTACTGGCCAAGGAGCGAGTGGATGATTTTTCCAAAGAAGCAAATAAAACAATTCAATCAGGGGAATTTGCTGAAAACATTACTACTTCCGGAATTGATTTAATCAAAGTAAAACTACTGGATCGCTTTAAGATCGGAAATACTTTGCTGGAGGTGACACAGATTGGCAAAACCTGTCATGGCAGTAATTGCGCAATTTTCCGGGAAGTTGGAAAATGCGTCATGCCGAAAGAAGGGATTTTTACCCGAGTGCTCAAGGGCGGCGCGATTAAGAAAGATGACAAAATTATTCACTATCCCAAAACACTTAAAGTAAAAGTAATAACTCTTAGTGACAGGGCAAGCGTGGGAGATTATGAAGACCTAAGCGGCCCGAAAATAATCGATATTGTAAAGAATTATTTTCAAGAACGGCCTTGGAATATATCCTTTGAAAAAGTCCTCATCGCGGACAATCCCATCTTACTCAAAAAAGAAGTAGTAAAAACTCAGAAGGATAATGTTGATATATTATTTACAACAGGAGGCACAGGAATAGGTTCCCGGGACATAACCCCAGATGTCATTGCTCCCCTGTTGACCATGGAATTACCGGGCATCATGGATCTGGTCCGGTTGAAATATGGTGAGAATAATCCGGGTGCCTTACTTTCCCGGTCTATCGCCGGAACAATCAACAAAACACTGGTTTTCGCCCTTCCGGGAAGTGTTAAGGCCGTAAAAGAATATACCGACGAAATAGTAAAAATACTGGAGCATTCAATATTTATGCTCCACGATATCAGTCAGCATTAATGCAAAATCGAAAAACTTTACGGAGGTTTTCTTATGAATATCAATGAAAAAATCTACAGAGATGAACACGGCATCCCGCATATAAAGAGCAAAACAAAAGAAGATTTATTCTGGGGGCAAGGTTATGTCCACGCGATTGACAGGGGTATGCAGATGATCATGATGAGAATCCTTGGGCAGGGCAGAGCGGCGGAACTCCTGGATTCCAGCGATGAAATGGTAGGGATTGACAAGTTTTTCAAAAAAATGAATTGGGCCGGATATATAGCTGAAGAATTAAAAAAATTGCCTGAGCAAACAAAAAAATATTTGACTGCATATTGCGATGGAGCAAATGAAGCGCTCTTACATAAATTTCCAGGGGAACTAAAACTATTAGGTGTGAAATATGAACCATGGAAAATGGAAGATATAATTCAAATATCAAGGATGATCGGTTATCTGACACTATCGCAATCTCAGGGTGAAATGGAAAGATTGTTTATAGAAATGGTACAGGCAGGCATCAACCGTGAAAAGCTTGAAGAATTATTCCCCGGGATACTGAACGAACTGGATATTGATCTGTTAAAGAACGTTGTTTTGAATGAAAGAGCTGTGCCAAATTGCGAGTTGTGGAATATAGCGGTTCCCAGAATGATGGCTTCTAACAACTGGGTGTTATCAGGTAAAAAAACAACTTCCGGAAAAGCTATACTGGCAAATGATCCCCACCTGGAAGTAAACAGGCTTCCTAATGTCTGGTATGAATTATTTTTTGAACAGGAAGACAGGTTTGTTTATGGCGCCACCATGCCCGGCGTTCCGGGGATTTTCATCGGCAGGTCCAATGATTTATCCTGGGGCGCGACCTATTCTTTCATGGATGCCGAGGATTCCTGGATAGAAAAATGCAAAGATAATAAATTTTATAGTGAAGAAAGCGGATGGTTGCCTTTCCAAAGGCGTAAGGAAATTATCAAAAGGAAAGGCAAGGAAGCTGTTGAAGTAGTTTTCCATGAAAATGATCACGGGGTATTAGACGGAGACCCTTCCATTGAAGGTTCCTACCTGGCGACAAAATGGGCGCCAAGTCAATCAGGGGCAGTAACCATCATCAACATATTAAAATTATTGGATGCCGGGACTGTTGAGGAAGGAATGAATTGCGTGGGCAAGGTAGAAAGTTCATGGAATTTTGTACTGGCTGACAGCAAAGGCAATATCGGATACCAGATGAGCGGGTTAATGCCAAAAAGGCGTGATGGGATTAGCGGCTTTATTCCACTACCAGGATGGGATAAGAAAAATGACTGGAACGGATTTGAAAGCTTTGAAAACCTTCCCCGTGCTATAAACCCCGCTGATGGAATTTTTGTTACAGCCAATAATGATCTCAATCAATACGGCAATGTAAAGCCGATCAATATGCCGATGGGCCATTACAGGGCTCAAAGGATAACGCAATTACTAAGTAAGGACAGAAAATTCTCAGTAGAAGACATTTTTCAGATGCACATGGATGTTTATTCTATTCAGGCGGAAACTTTTATGAAAATATTAAAACCGCTTTTACCGGCTACTGAAAATGGGAAAATATTGACAGACTGGGACTATCGATACAATCCGGAATCCGAAGGCGCGTATCTTTTTGAAGAATTTTATAAGGAACTTTACCGGGATGTATTCGGTAAAAATAATATGGGAATTGAAGTGATAGATTTTCTGAAAAAGGAAACAGGTACGTTTGTTGATTTTTACCTTAATTTTGACAGGATTTTATTAATGGAAGCTTCATCCTGGTTTAACGGTCAGAGCAGAGAAGACATATATAAACGGTCATTGGAAAAAATATTGAAAATAAAACCCAAGAAATGGGGAGATGTTCAGAAGGTTATATTCAAGCATCTTATGTTTGGTGGAAAGCTGCCTGTATTTTTGGGATTTGACAGGGGCCCGGTTACAATAATCGGTGGACGAGCAACTATCCACCAGGGGCAGATTTACAGAAGCGCAAACAGAGAAACCACTTTTGCTCCATCATTCAGGTTTGTCACGGATTTCGCGAAAGAAGAATTCTTTTCAGCAATGGCCGGCGGGCCCAGCGATAGAAGGTTTTCAAAATGGTATGCGTCCGGGTTAAAGGATTGGATAAAAGGGAAATATAAAACGTTAAAATTAAATCCGGAAATAAAAATTAAATTTATGTGAAAAATAGAGTGGCAACGGCTCAGCTTATGAAAATTTGGTAAAGTCTGGTTTGCGTTTTTCGAAGAATGCATTGAACGCTTCTTTTGCTTCTGGCGCCAGCAACATCGAGCTGAAATATTTTCCTTCTTCCTCCATCTTAGCCAATATTGCATCTGTTTGGCCGGATTTCATTAAGCTCTTTGTTGTGCGCAGCGATGATGCCGGCAATAGGGTAAGCTTTGCTGCTTGCGCCATGGCAAACGTCAGGAGTTCATCAGGCGGCAAAACTTTGTTGACCAGTCCCATTTCAAACGCCTCTTGTGCTGAAAACGATTCACCCAAAAAAAGCTTTTCCGCCGCGCGCTTAAAACCCACCGCCTGCGGCAACAGTATACTGGATGCAAATTCCGGGCACAAACCAAGTTTGGCAAACGGCATGGAGAACTTCGCGTTACCTGCGGCATAGACCAGATCACAGTGCAGCAGCATTGTCGTACCGATACCGATTGCCGCGCCTGCTACCGCGGCAATAACTGGCTTTGTTGCCGCAGTAAGCTGCAACATGAACTCGGCAACCGGCCGATTGGCAAGTTCACCTTGGGTATCACTATTTAAGAAGTCTTCCAGATCATTGCCAGCTGTAAATATTTCCGGCTTGCCGGTAAATAATATGACGCGCACCGCCACATCGTTTTGCGCGTCTTTCAGCGCGTCCGCCATTATCTGATACATAGCGGCAGTGATTGAGTTTTTCTTTTCCGGCCGGTTGAATTCAATTACAAGAATACCGTTTTGCTTGGTTGTCAAAATATCCATATCATCTCCTTGGAGGCTGTGATGTTTCCTTTGGGGATTTCGCTTTTCAGGGCGACATCTCCCGGCATCATCTAGATCAGGATGTGCAGGCAAGCGCCGCGATGGCTTTTACCTGGGCGCTGACATTTGTCGCGTAAGCATTTCTTTCCTGATAGACATGACCTTTTTCATCATATTCTGTCCTGACCATGGTCTGAACAGCGTCATCTACATTGCCGTTTTCCATATCCAGGTATTTTTCAATTAAATCTCGATAGTGTATTGTATCGTCATAAGCCAACTCCATTACCTTTTGAACATCATCATCTGTATAATAATATAGATGAGACATGGCTATTATTTTTACTTTTGGCAACAACTTCATCAGCTTTTCAATTGATTGAAGATAATCGGTATAAGATGTCAGAAATTCAATTTTCAGTTCGTCCTCTTTCTGTATTATCGGGTTGCCCAGAGCTTCTCCGGCAAAGAGAATGCCTTCTTCAGGGATAAAAAAAGAAAGATGATCTTTTGTATGTCCCGGTGTTGCGTAAACAAGGCAATTCAAATTACCCAGTTCAATTGTATCGCCTTCCTTTAAGCCCTTGTCCCAGGCAACCGGCCTGATTAAGATATCGTCTTTTTCTAAAATATTTTTTTTGATATCTTCAAAATATGCCCATGTCTGCTCACTTAAAAAATTCATCGTGTCGAGAACCTTTTGCTTTTGGAGCAGAATAGCCAGCGATTCATGACCCATAAGTTTAACTTCAGGAATCATTTTCTTTAAGTAGGAAATGCCGCCTAGATGATCATAATGTCCGTGTGTCACCAGAATATAATTAAGCAGCGAACAATCTCCCAATGCCTGGTTTATACCACGGAGATACGATGGCCCCATGATATTTATCCCTGCTTCTACCAGCATGCTGGCGCCATCACCTTTAACAACATATCCGGGGTAGGCGGGGTGTCCGCAGACTTCAATGTTTTTATTTATTTTTCCTTCTGCCGTTTTTCTCATTAAATGTGTTTATCCTTACATTGCCCCACCTTATCAGAAGGGATATTCGCCCTTCTGATAAGGTGATTTTACCGGCAATTAGGTATGTTTATTTCATTATTTTATCAGTCATGCCGTTATCAGCCAGAACATTGTTGTATAATACGGCCATCTTTTTTAGCTTTGGTGCAAGCTTTAGCAAACCTGTGGCTGAACCTTTTACGCGAACTTTTTTACGGGTGATAGCAACAACTGGATTTAATTTGTTTGACCATGACCTGTGACCATCATCCGCCGAACAGCTCATTACCAGATCAGGCGTGGCCGGAGGCTCGCCAACACCGGATGAAAGTTTACCGTCGCGACAATCAATCCAAACCATCGCTCCGGGACCGTCTTCCGAATAATCAAAAGCTATCACCTGTTTGAGTTTCTTCATCGATTCACCAAGTTCTGGATCCTTGAAGGCTGCCTCCATCAGTTTTTGAATGGTGCTCGTCGCCTCGTTAATATCTTTCCAATATTCCATGTTCTCTCCTCCTTTTTAAAGTTTGTTGTTTCCCCTCTCTTTTACTCTTGCTAAATACTCAACAGTGAAAGGGAGACGCTTCTATGGATTAACCGAATTTACCGGTCACCCCCTTACCATACTTTTTTTGCTTCTTCGGCCATGCCGATATCTTTCAGGGCATCCTTGGTGGGGATAGCCTTATCTGGATCCATGCGCATTAAGTCATAGAATTCAGCCTTCATTGTCGCCAGGTCAACTTGCTGACCTTTTATCTCTCCGTCACGCGCCGGTTCCATCATCCGTGGCGTAAGGTCATCGTCTTTTGTAGTCAACCCGTAACGATAATTAATTAATCTCTTCAAATAAAAGACTCTCCTGCCTGCCAGCATCATATCTTCGGCCTTCCAGTTATAGCCGGCAACATAATTAAACAGGTTAAGCCAGTCCGGAATTGTCACCTCACCATCAGCAAAATTACAGAAGCAGGAGCTGTTTTCTATTGCTCCCAGCGCTACAGAAGTAGTAGCCGCAAGCGCCTTATCCTGCGTACTTTGTGGATCAAGAATCAGTTCAAAACCGATTTCGGGATAGTACTTTCCGCCCAGCTCCATAAACATCATGGGGTCTGCCACATGGCACGCTCCACGCGGGCTCATCACGTAGCTTAAGGCCATTCCCTGTCCACCGCCTCGAGGATCATGCATGGGCGCTTCCAATCCTTTGCTGTGAGCGGTATATTCAATCCCCTTGCCTAACTTTTTAGCCGCTGCCACACTGCCATCGGCAAGCAAATCGCCAAGCTTTCCTTCGCGCTTGGCAATTATCGGCAGGATACGATGGACAACTGTATCCATATCTGCCCATTTCAACTCAATCCCGTCTGTATCCTTCAATGTCAGGTCACCTCTTTCAAAGGCTTCCATTGCCCAGGCAATCGTTGCGCCGCAGGAGATGGTATCCATCCCCAAATCATTGCAAATACGAGCGGCCTTACATGTTGCGGCCAGGTCAATCGAACCCATCAGGCAACCAAAGGCAACAGCAGTTTCGTACTCCGGCCCCGGCCCTTCGGATACCGCAAATGGTCCATCTTTAACCTCTACTACCCGTTTACAGGCAATTGCACAATAAGCGCAGGCGCCGCGCTTTGTCAGATATTTTTCCGTAAGGGTACTGCCGGTTAAGGCTTCCCCCGCCTCTTCCCAGAAGTTGGAAGTCCAGTTTTTAATGGGAACATCACCTGCGTACATGCCTCCGACAAGATTAGCCGCTGTACCGTTTTCATGCAAAACATTCGCCGGCAGAGACTCTTTGATTCTTGTGTTCAGATCAGCTCTCATTGCCTCCATCGCGTCGGGATCCGCCATGGTCATCTTCTTTTTTGTCGCCTTGACTACAATGGCCTTTAAGTTTTTTGAACCCATCAGCGTGCCAAAACCGGCCCTCCCTGTGGCGTGATGCCCGTCATTAAGAATAAGGGTAAACTTCACGCCAATCTCCGCGGCAGGACCAATTACCAAAACACGATAATCTTTACCATACTTGGTTTTTAGCGCCTTGGTTGCTTGTTCCGTGCCCATGCCCCAGTAATCTTGCGCGCTTTCAATGGTGACTTTATCGTCAACTATAACCAGCATTGACGGCTTTGCCGCACGGCCTGTGATAATGAAACCGTCATAGCCGGCATAGCGTAATTCCGGCGCAAAAAAACCGCCGCAGGAAGAATCGCCCCAGTGTCCGGTAAGAGGTGAGCGACCGGCAATGCTAAAACGACTGGCGCCCGAAACTCGCAAACCAGCCAATGGGCCGTTCATGCACAACATCATCGCTTCCGGGGCAAGAGGATCAGTCTTAAAATCTGCCCTTTCCCAGAATAGTTTTGCCGCCAGACCACTGCCGCCGATATACTGAAGATAATACTCCTCCGGCAACATCTCAAAATCTATTTTCCCTGCTGTCAAGTCAACATTGATGATCTTTCCTGTATTGCCTTTCATAAAAACCCTCCAGTTTCTACAGTATTTTTTTCTTGGATATTCATTTATCCGCAATTTTTACATTGCTTTTAGAAAGATTTCGTAAATATCATCTTCGTTCATCTCGCGCGGATTGGATCCCATCTGACCATCAGCAATCGCCTGATCAATCAATGGTTGCAGTGCTTCGCGATCCTTCGGAACTTTGAAATCGCTCAGCGTCTGGGTCAAACCGATATCCTTTCTAAGTTTTCTGACAGCCTCAATTGCCTTTTCCCCTGCTTCCTCAGGATTAAGTCCATCAACCGGCACACCCAAGGCATCAGCGATCATCATAAAACGCTCCGGCTTTTCCGGTAGATTGAACTCCATGACTTCCGGCAACATGATACTATTAGCAAGGCCGTGCGGAATGCTGTAAAGCCCGCCAAGAGAATGAGCAAGAGCATGCACAGCTCCGGTCAGCGCGTTAATAAAACACATCCCGGCTACAGTACTGGCGATAAGCATATTGCCGCGAGCTTCGATATCATCCGGCTTGGTGACGGCTGTTTTCAAATATTTGTCCACCATTCGAATGGCATGAAAACCAAGAGCATCACTTACGGGCGATGCAAGTTTTGAGGTGACTCCTTCAATCGCGTGAGTTAAGGCATCCATCCCGGTAAAGGCCGTGATCTTCGCGGGAAGTTTCACAGTGAGTTCGGGATCAAGCATAGCTATATCAGAATTGCAGTACGGATGAGTTACGGACAATTTGGCGTGTGCTTTTGTATCCAAAACAACAATGCCGTTAGTTACTTCGCATGCCGTTCCCGCTGTTGTGGGAAAAGCAATATGAGGCGGGAGAGGCTTTGCCCCGTCCCAAAGGCCGCCTTGCGCGGCAAGTGGAGCAAAATCATCCTCACCTGATCCAATCAGGATGTTAACGGATTTTACTGTATCCATGACACTTCCGCCGCCAAGAGCGATCACACAATCCGCGCCACACTGACGATAGAATTTCGCGCCTTCATTTATAATATCCAACTGGGCATCCTGAAGAATGCCGTCAAACACGCCGGCTATTTTCAGATCCGATTTCTTGATGGCTTCAATAACCATATCGGCAACGCCCGCGTCAACCAGACCTTTATCTGTAAAAAGAGCCACCTTCGTCCCGCCCAGCTGGGCCATTTCAAAACCTATCTCGCTGCGCAGGCCGGGTGAATACATTACCTTCGTTCGAATAAGCCATATAAAAAATTGTTCAAAACCAAGTCCCGGAAATTTCATTTGCTACCTCCTCTCTTATAATTTAGTTTTAATGCCAAAAATTACTCTGGCCTCCTCCGGCGTCGCCGGTTCGCAACCCAATGCCTCAATAATCCGTACCGCGTTTTCCACTAATTCGTAATTACCTTTGGCCATTTCGCCGTTGGGCATCCGGACATTGTCTTCCAAACCCACTCTCACATGCCCGCCGCAAAGAATTGCCTGGGTTATTGCCGGCCATTCTTCATTGCCAACACCGCAGGTTGAAAAATTAGCACCCGGCGGCAATGAACCTGCCATACCGACAAACGTTGCCGGACGGAATGACGCGCCGCCACATACCCCCCAGACGAAATTGAAATTAACCGGATCAGTAAAATAGCCGCTACCCGAAAGAAAATAGTAATTATCAATTCCCGCCGTGGAATAGACCTCCAACTCCGGTTTAGTCCCCACTTCCTTCATTGTTTTGGCAAAATCAGATACCATATTGAGCTGATTTTCAAAAGTGTAGTCAACAATTACTTCGCCTGTTTTTCTGTTTACACCGGCAAAATTCATCGTGGCCATATTCAGAGAAGCCATTTCGGGCTTAATCTCAACAATTTGCGCAAGTCTCTGCTGGGGTGTTGCACCCATTCCCAAGGCCGATGTCAAGTTGACGATCAGTTCAGGAGTCTTATCTTTTATCGCAGCGTGGCCTTCTTTAATCCGCTCTACTCGAGTAGAGTTGGTTCCATCATCTTCGATGGCATGCACATGCACCATCGCTGCCCCGGCTTTATAAGCCAGATGCGCGGCCTGGGCCAATTCCTGCGGGGAATAGGGGGTATTGGGGTTTTGGTTTTTTCTCGTTGCCGACCCGACAAGGGCGCAGGTAATAATCACTTTTCTTCCCATAAAATCTCACCTCAATAAAATATTTTATGCATTCAATCATGAATCACTATCTAAGAATCTGTGCTGCTACAATCATCCGTTGAATCTGATTTGTTCCTTCATAAATTTGCGTAATCTTCGCATCGCGCATCATTCTCTCTACAGGATACTCACGGCTGTAGCCGTAACCACCGAAGATCTGCACCGCATCGGTTGTGACCTTCATGGCTACGTCGGAAGCATACCACTTGGCAATCGATGAAAGTTTGGGAATCTCCGGTGAATCCGGCTCGGTATCGATCGTCGCGGCAGCTCGGTAGACAATAGACCTGGCCGTTTCAATCTGCATGGCCATCTCGGCCAGCATCCATTGCATGCCTTGATTAGAGGCCAGAGGCTTGCCAAACTGGACACGTTCCTTAGTATACGCAATACACGCCGCCAGGGCGCCTTCCGCGATACCGAGAGCCTGTGCACCGACTGCGGGACGAGTGTAGTTGAAGGTCTCCATCAGGATCTTAAAACCGTTTCCTTCCTCACCAATCAGACGATCGGCCGGAACAAAGAGATCCTCGAAGACCAGCTCGCGGGTATCGGAACCATGCAGGCCCATCTTGTGCTCTTTCTTGCCGATGGTCAAACCCTTATCACCCTTCTCGACAATAAGAAGACTGATACCTTTGTTGCCCTTGCTCTTATCCGTGTAGCACACCACAGTTATGATATCCGATTCGCCTCCATTGGTGATGAAGATCTTGGAGCCGTTGATCACATAGCCGCCATCGACCCTGGTCGCCGTTGTCTTCATCCCAGCTACGTCCGAACCAGCTCCCGGTTCGGTAATGCCGCAGGCACCAAGGCAATCACCCGAGGCCAAACGGTAAAGATATTTCTTTTTAACTGCTTCTGATCCCGCAAGCAGCATGGGATCGGAGGCCAGCGCCTGCGTGGTCAGAACAACCGCTGTTGAACAGCAGACCTTCGCAATTTCTTCTTCGACAAGACACAAGGCAACTGTTCCAGCTCCGGCGCCACCGTATTCTTCCGGAATGTTCACGCCCAGAAGACCATTTTCCATGAGCAGCTTGACGTTGCCTACCGGGAATTCTTCTTTCTCATCGACCTCGGCGGCCAGCGGAGCGAACTTCTCCGCTGCCAGCCTCTGTACCATATCTCTTAACATCTTCTGATCATCGTTCAATATAAAATCCATTTTCATTCTCCATTATCTACCCTTGAAATCGGGCGTTTATTGTGAAACTTACCAATTCCGCAAGCACAGCGGAGGGTACTATACCCCGCAGCTTGCTTTGGGGTTCATACCCGTGATTCGATTTTTCCTTGCCTGTCCGGCCTTATTAGTATTCGTAGAAACCTTTGCCAGTTTTCCGTCCCAAACGGTTCTCCTTAATCATCTGTTCAAAAAGGGGCGATGGCTTATAGCGCTCTTCTTTGGTCATCTCATAAAGCGCCTTCAAGGCATTATTGACTACATCCACTCCCGCCATATCCATAATCTCCACAGGACCCATCGGATGGTTAGAGCCCAGCTTCAAACCCAGGTCAATGTCCTTGGCTGTAGCATAGCCCTTGTAAATCTGATCTGCCGCCTCATTGTACAATAGACAGAGGAAACGATTCACGATAAAGCCGGGAACATCTTTTGCTAGAATCGGCGTTTTACCAATTGCCGCGCAAAATTCCAGTGCGCCTTTAACCACGGCATCGCTTGTCTTATCACC
>JBAXON010000055.1:0-14357 GCA_037133255.1 Deltaproteobacteria bacterium | reverse complement strand
AAGTAGCCGCAAAGCAAACCCGGCGGGCAATAAGTTGTTGGTAACTATGAATCCTCCAATGACAGTTTATGCTCAGCTCTTTGCCGATATGGCTTGGGAACGCGGTTGGCGCAGGGCGGCCATGGTTGTGACTCTGGGAGCTCACGGTGATGAGTGGCGGGAAGTCTTCAAAACCTATTGGAAAAAACTCGGCGGTACGATCACAGCGGATAAGCCTGCCAATTACAACAATAAAACTGATTATTCCGCTCCCCTGACGGCAGCGTTGGCGACAAAACCTGATGTTATGCTCATCGGCGGCCCTTCGGCCACAACAGCTCTGGTCATCGAGCAATCGCGCAGTATGGGTTACAAAGGCGGTTTCCTGCTTATCGATCAGGCCAAAATAGATTATATCGCACAGATAATGGAAGGTACGAGTTTGCTGGAAAACGTAATCGGGGTATCAGGCTATACTGGTTCTCCTGCGTTGGCGACTCCGGCTTTTGATAAAAAGTACAAGGCAAACTATAAAAGGCTACCTACTTGGGAGACTGTCCAACATTACGATAGCATCCACTCTTTGGCCAAAGCAATTCAGGCCGCAAACACAGTAGATGATGTTTATGCAATCCGCGCAGCGTTTCCCAAGGCTTTCCCTCAGCTTGCCGATAAATTCCCGCAGGAGGACCACGGGATTTCATCTGCCGGGCGTCTTTATTCGATTGCCGGTGTGCAATCAATTAAGAATGGTAAATTTACGCGACCTGATCTGTATGTCTGGTGGACAAAAACACCTGTGGAGTTCGATAAGGTCAAAAAGGCAACCAAATACACGATACCCTTAAAATGGTTTAAATCAAAAATGGGAACTATCGAATAGATTATAAAATCCCCCAACTACTTTTTTTAGTAGCTTGGGGGATTTTATATTTAAAAGCGCTAAAACTATTAATCTTTTTCTCTAATCACCTCATCATATTCATCTATCACTATTCCACGGCGTACCATGATTTGATAAATCCTTTCCGCCTGGCCTGCTACAAATCCGGATTCTCCATTGATTTTATAACGACGTGGACTAGGCAAAATTGCGGCAAGCGTTGCCGCTTCACGGGCAGTCAAATTTGCTGCTTGCTTCCCAAAGTTGGCTTGCGCGGCCAATTCAATACCGAAAATCCCATCTCCCCATTCAGCCACATTTAAATAAAGTTCGATTATTCTTCTTTTGCTCAACTGCCTTTCAATTCTCCATGTAAGTATTGCTTCCTTGATCTTTCTGATTGGAATCTTTGCAGGAGTTAGATACAGATTTTTAGCCAGCTGCTGAGAAATTGTGCTGCCGCCGGATTGAAACTTTTTCTTTTTTATATCTTTCTCCAGTGCTTTTTGCATGGCATTAAAATCAAAACCTTCATGCGACCAGAAGTTATCATCTTCCGCAACAATCACGGCCTTTAGAACATAGGGAGATATTTCAGAAAGAGGTACCCATGCTGTACGAATTGTTTTATTTAATCCTTTTTTGTGCCAGGTTTCTTCCCGATATTCCATAAAGGCGGTTTTCCCGGGACGATTATTTTTTAAATAGGCCACATCAGGATAAACAAAATAACGCCCGATATCGAGAATAAAGTAAGCCGCAATAAAGATTAGTATTGTTATTATTAAGTTTTTCAAAAATAGCATAACTGTCCTTACAATTTTTATACTGCTTCCCTATAACGCATTAAAGTATAATGCAAAATAAATTTGACAGGAAAAATTATTTTTAGTATTGCAAACGGCACAGAGTCAGCAATATGTTGCTGAAGATCAATTTTTTGTTTTCTTTGCGTAGTGAATTATCCCCCAACATCTTGATATTTAGACAAATTCAGTAAAGCATTAGCAAGATGGTTAACGACTAATAAAAAAGGAGATATTTTCTAGTGAAACTGAAAACTTTAGTGCTGGCAGGTCTATTCATCCTCTTTTCTTCATTATTCCTTGTCAGCAATGTTTTTGCTAAACAATCCAAAGTATCCTATTACACAGTCAAAAACGGAGACACTCTCGGGGCAATCGCCCGAAAAACCGGCGTGCCTGTAAAAAAAATAATGGCACTAAACAATGTACGGCCGAGTAGCTTGCGCATTGGGCGGAAACTTATTTTGGCCAAACCATCTAATTCTGCACAAAAAATATGTACAACTGATTACGATAATTGTCTGGCCGAAGAAGACGAGAATGAAGAGGAAGGCATTACTGAAAATGTCACTTTGACGGAGTTGGAAAAAGAAAAAAAGAAGGATGAAGAGCTTTTGGGAAAATGGAACAGCCCTGATGAAAGGAAATTATTTATTAAAGTGGCGACCGGTTTTTTAGGCGCGCCATATAAAATGGGCGGTTCCACAGTGAGAGGAATAGACTGTTCCGCTTATGTACGCAAGATGTATGAATTTTTCGATATAAAGCTGCCGCGTACTGCCCGGGAACAATCCACTATAGGCGTCAGTATTGAAAGAGACGAACTGGAGGAAGGTGATCTCGTTTTCTTCCAAACGCGCAGGCCAATAGGACACGTGGGCATATACATTGGTAACAATGAATTCGTTCACGCTTCACGCGGAAGCAAAGTTGTCCGCATTGACTCTCTGGATGAACCCTATTATCAAAAAAGATTTCGGCGAGCTGTCCGGGTAAAGGGTCTTGATAATAGCAATAAGGGAGCTTATACCAAGTTGCTTTCAAAAAATAAAATATGAATTTTTGAAAGCTTACCTGGTATTAATCCTAATTCCGGAACAAATCTGCTTACAAGCGGCATTTGCCGGTTGATTATCCACAAAGTTTATTATAAGATTTACTTAAGTTTATCTGGTACTTTTAATCGGATATAAAACCCAATATTACTAAAGAGGAGGAGACTATGAAAAAAAATATTCATCTTTTTATCAGTATTTTTGTAATGTCATTATTTTGCAGCAGTTGTCTGGTTACAGAAAGTAGTTACATAAAAAAAACAGAAGAAGCAGACAGTTTATCTAAGGAACTTGCAACAGTTAAGAATCAGCGTGATGACTTGGACAAAGATCTTAAATCAAAGACTGCTGACTTGTCCAAAACAGACGCGGAAAAAAGACAAAAGGTAGCTGATCTGGAAGCGGAAAACTCCAAGCTCAAGGATAATGTCGCTCAACTGATGAAAAAGTCACAAGAAGTTGAAGCAGCAAGTCAAACATATAAGGAATTGCTTCAGGAAATGAAAGGTGAAATTTCTCAGGGACAAGTTACCATCACTGAACTCAAGGGCAAACTTACTATGGACGTCGTCGATAAAATTCTTTTTGCCTCCGGAGAGGCAGCAGTAAAAAAAGAAGGCCTGGCCGTGCTCAAGAGAGTGGTGGAAATATTAAAAACTGTTAAAGATAAAAATATCCGCATTGAGGGGCATACGGATAATGTAAAAATTACCGGCCGACTGACCAAAGCGTATCCCAGCAACTGGGAACTATCCGCGGCACGAGCAATCAATGTATCTAAATTTTTGCAACAGCAGGGCATTGATCCGAAGATTCTATCGGCAACTGCTTTTGGTGAATATCAGCCACTGGCGGATAATTCAACTGCTGAAGGCCGGGCGAAAAACCGCCGCATTGCCATAATTCTGCTGCCCAAGGATTAATTAATGGGTCAAAATATTGTTGAAAAAATTCTTGCCGGGCATTTAATTTCAGGCAAACTTGTGCCCGGCGAGGAAATCGGTATCCGCATAGATCAAACCCTGACACAGGATGCCACTGGCACGATGGCCTATCTGCAGTTTGAGGGCATGGATGTACCCAGAGTAAAAACAGAACTTTCAGTAAGTTATATTGATCATAATACGATTCAAATTGGTTTTGAGAATGCGGATGATCATCACTATTTGCAGAGCGTGGCGCAAAAATTCGGCGTTGTTCTTTCACGCGCCGGAAACGGCATTTGCCATCAGGTACATTTGGAACGATTCGGCATACCCGGAAAAACACTGATCGGTTCAGACAGCCATACACCAACCTGTGGCGCGCTTAGCATGATCGCAATCGGTGCGGGAGGTTTGGATGTTGCTTTGGCCATGGCCGGAGAGCCTTTTTATCTGGTCTGTCCCAAAATTATTAAAATTAACCTGCAGGGAAAGCTCTCGCCCTGGGTTTCAGCCAAAGACATCATTCTTCAGCTATTGGAAATTTTTACCTCTAAGGGAAATGTCGGCACGGTACTCGAATACGGCGGTGAAGGAGCTTCCCTGCTGACTGTTCCCGAACGCGCCACAATAACAAACATGGGCGCGGAATGCGGAGTTACAACTTCCATTTTTCCCAGTGATGAAATGACAAGGCTGTTTCTTAGCTCTCAACAAAGAGAAAAAGATTTTACGCCAATTTGCGCAGATATTGACGCGTCATATTCCAGGATAGTTGACATGGACTTATCTAAGCTCCAACCAATGACCGCCAAACCTCACAGCCCGGATAATATTGGTACTGTCCGGAGCATGAAAGAAATTGCTGTGGATCAGGTGTGTCTGGGCAGCTGCACCAATTCCTCATACAAAGATTTGGCAACAGTCGCCACAATATTAAAGGATAAAGTTGTCCACACTGATGTCAGTTTTATTTTAGCACCCGGATCGCGGCAGGTTCTCGACAACCTCGCCCGTGATGGCTATCTGGCAGATTTGATTTCCGCAGGTGCCAGATTAATGGAAAACGCCTGCGGCTTCTGCATCGGCAACAGCCAAAGCCCTAAATCCGGCGCAGTATCATTGCGCACATCGAACCGTAATTTTCCGGGAAGATCGGGAACCATGGATGCAGATGTTTATCTGGTCAGTCCGGAAACTGCCGCAGCCGCAGTTCTCACCGGCCGCTTCACCGATCCCCGCGATTTGAATATGGACTACCCGCAGATAAATATTCCGGGAAAATTAATCATTGACGACAGTATGATCATCTGGCCGGATGCTGCCTCGGCATCAATGCCTGTATTCCGCGGACCAAACATAGGCGCGCCGCCTAAAAATTCATCTCTGCCGGACATTATTTACGGTCCGGCAATAATCAAACTGGGCGATAAAATTACCACTGATCATATAATCCCGGCTGGCGCGCGGATGAAATACCGTTCGAATATTCCGAAGTATTCCGAGTTTGTTTTTGAAACCGTCGATGCGTCATTTGCAAAGCGAGCGACTCAGATCAAAGAAGAGGGGAAGCATAATATCATCATCGCCGGGCTTTCTTACGGCCAGGGTTCTTCACGGGAGCATGCCGCTTTATGCCCTATGTATCTTGGGGTTCGCGCGGTTATCGCCAAATCATTCGAAAGGATTCACGCTGCTAATTTGATCAACTTCGGCATCCTGCCTCTGACATTTCGCACGACAAGCGATTATGAAAAGGTTGATCAGCAAGACGAATTAGAAATTGCCGCAGTAAGAAATAATATTTCTGAGAGTAATGATCTGCTTGTGCAAAACAAAACTAAAGGTACTTCGTTTTCCGTAACCTGCAACTTATCCGCCAGACAAAAACAAATAATTTTAGCTGGCGGCGTTCTCAATGTGAAGAGTTGAGATCAAATAAAGCAAATTAATCTGGAGAAAATATTTTATGGCAGGAAAAATCAAAGTTAAAACTACTCTCGTCGAAATGGATGGCGACGAGATGACCCGCATCATGTGGCAAATGGTCAAAGACAAATTGCTTTTCCCATATCTGGAAATGGATATTGACTATTACGATTTGCACGTCAAACATCGAGACGACACTGATGATAAGGTAACCGCTGACGCGGCACACGCGATTATGAAATACGGCGTTGGCATTAAATGCGCCACAATTACACCCAACGAAGACAGAGTCAAAGAATACGGCTTGAAAAAAGCGTGGAAGAGTCCTAACGGCACAATCCGCGCTATGCTTGACGGTACTGTCTTTCGCAAACCGATCCTGGTGGGTAACATCAAGCCTGCTGTTTCTTCATGGAAAAAACCCATTACCATTGGCCGTCACGCTTATGGTGATGTGTACAGCAATACCGAATTTGCTGTTCCTTCCGCAGGTCTGCTTGAACTAGTTTTTACTCCTCAGGATGAGAACAAACCCATCCGTGTACCGGTATTTAATTTTCAGGCAAAAGGAGTCGCGCAGGTCAATTATAATCTGGAACAGTCCATCCTTAGCTTTGCCCGCGCCTGCTTTACTTACGCGCTGGATGAGAAAATTGATTTGTGGTTTTCCACCAAAGATACTATTTCCAAAATATACGATGCCGGTTTCCGGGATATTTTTGAACAGGAATTTGAGAAAAACTGGAAAGATAAATTTTCGAATGCAGGGATTGAGTATTTCTTCACCTTGATTGACGACGCTGTGGCACGCATTATGAAGAGTGAAGGCGGTATGCTTTGGGCTCTAAAAAACTACGATGGCGACGTAATGTCGGATATGATCGCTTCCGCAAGCGGCTCCCTGGCCATGATGACGTCTGTTCTTGTTTCTCCCCATGGCTGGTTTGAATATGAAGCCGCCCACGGCACCGTGCAGAAACACTATTACAAGCATTTAAAAGGCGAGGAAACATCCAGTAACTCCATGGCATTGATTTTTGCCTGGAGCGGCGGACTTCGCAAACGCGGTGAGCTGGATGGAACTCCTGATGTTGTTGACTTTGCCAATAAGCTGGAAAAAGCGGCTTTGGAAACGGTAGAGGGCGGCATCATGACCGGTGACCTACTATTGCTCGCGGAGAAGAAACCTTCCAACAAGAAAGTGAACACGGAAGGTTTCATAGATGCCATTGCCGATACCTTAAAGAAAAAACTCAATGGTTAAAAGCCCTGAAAATTTGCTTCCCAACCTGCTGGATTTCACCCTTGCGGAAATGGAAGAATTCATCTCCTCATCCGGTAAAGAAAAATATCGCGCCCGGCAGATCATGAAATGGCTGCATCAGTCAGGCAGTATTTCTTTCGATGACATGACAACTCTTTCGCGCGATTTTCGAGAGACGCTTGCCGCTATAGCTCAAATCCACAGACCTCAGATTGTCAAAATTCTCACCTCACAGGATGGAACAAAGAAAGCGCTCCTGCGTCTGGAAGACGGTCTTTTTATTGAAAGTGTTTTAATCCCCGGTAAAAGCCACTGGACAATATGCTTATCCACACAAGCCGGTTGCGCTATGGATTGCGAGTTTTGTCTTACCGCCTCGCAGGGCTTCAAAAGAAATTTGCTGCCTTCGGAAATTGTCGGCCAGCTTATAGCACTCAAACACGAAACACCGGAAGGCACTGAGATTAAAAATATCGTCATGATGGGTATGGGTGAGCCACTTGCCAATTACGAAAACACTCTTAAATCTATAAACATTCTGACCTGCGATTTCGGCCTGGGTATCTCCAATCGTAAGATTACTGTTTCCACCTGCGGGCTTGCACCGCAAATAATTCAGCTGGGGAAAGATATTTGCATTAATCTGGCTGTATCGCTCAACGCGCCGGATGACGTAATTCGAAACAGGCTAATGCCTGTCAACAAAAAGTATCCTCTGAAAGTATTGCTTGAAGCCTGCAGACAATATCCGATGCCCGGCCGCCGTCTGCTGACCTTCGAATATATTTTAATTAACGGCGTTAATTCTTCTGTGCAAGATGCGAGAAAATTGGCCATTTTATTGAAGGGGCTTCGTTGCAAATTAAATTTAATTGTATTTAATGAATATCCCGGAACGCCATTTAAGTCACCACAGCCTGAGGAAGTGGCGGCTTTTCAGCAGGTTCTACTTGATAGAAACTTCACCACCATAGTTCGCAAAAGTAAAGGCAGCGATATCCTCGCCGCCTGTGGCCAGTTGAGCGGCACTTCTGGAACTTATTGAAAGCATAACTCGTCTACTGTGCTTCGCTGCTGAAATCTATTTCAAGCTCATAAACACCGCTTTCCATGTGAGTTTTAAGCAAGTAGCCGGCCTTGGAAAATACCTGCAACATAGTTTTGTTCTGGGCCAGAACATCCGCAGTAAAGCCACGGATGGATTTCTCCCGTGCAATGCGTATCAAATAACGCAGCAGGAATGTGCCAATACCTCTGTTTTGCCAATCCCGATGAGTTGTAAAGGCAACCTCTGCAAAACCGGTGTCCGGGTTATTTTTATATCGCCCGATTCCAATAATCTTTTCCCGACTCTCTGGCTCTTCTTTGCCGATCACCGCGGCAATGGCTATCCTGTCATTATAATCAATAGCCGCCAGAGGCATGGCCACCTTATGGGGGAAAGACTTGAGGTTGTTGAAAAATCGAGTGAAGACATCCTGTTCCGGGAGTTCATAAACTAAATCCTGAATAGCCCGCTCATCTGTGGCTTTTACCGGGCGGAAGAATATGGATATTCCTTTCTTATCTGTCCCATAAGTTTCATATTCCTGGGGATAGAGTACTACAGGTAGAGTTTGATCCTGATAAATATAACCTTGCGTCTTTGCCGCCTCCAGAAGCTCCGTGCGGAAGTCGGGATGCGCTATATTAATTAACATCATCGCCCGATCGCGGATGGATTTCCCGTGCACGTAAGCAACTCCGTATTCCGTGACCACATAATGAATATCCCCACGCGTTACAACAACACCGCTACCCGGAGAAAGATAAGGAACAATTCTGGAAATCTTTCCGTCATCCGTTGTCGAAGGCAGTACCATGATTGACTTGCCGCGCCTGGACATGGCCGACCCGCGCACAAAATCAACCTGCCCGCCGATGCCACTGTAAAATTCAAAACCCAGAGAGTCGGAACAGACCTGCCCGGTTAAATCCACAGTAAGCGCGGAATTGATGGAAACCATTTTGTCATTTTGAGCAATGATATATGGATCATTGACATATTTGCATGGTCGAAATTCGAACAGAGGATTGTCATGCACGTAGTCATACAATTTCTTCGTGCCCATGCAGAAGGAAGCAACTATCTTTCCCCGATGCAGAGATTTCTTTTTACAGTTGACAATGCCTGCCTCAATAAGATCAATAAGACCATCGGTAAATGTTTCCGTATGAATTCCCAGATCCTTTTTATTCATCAGATAGGGGAATACCGAATTGGGTATTCTGCCCACGCCCGTCTGGAGAGTGGATTCATTCTCGATCAGATCGGAGATAAACTGACCAATGGCTTTGGCAATGTTATCCGGCGATTTCTGAGCAAACTCCGGCAGAGGAACATCGTTTTCCACAAAGGCATCGATCTCACTGACATGCAGAAAGCTATCGCCAAGCGTCCTGGGCATATTGGGATTGACTTCCGCCACCACATATCGCGCCATCTCCGCCGCCGTCTTGGTGATGTCCACAGAAATACCCAGACTGACGTAACCACTATTGTCAGGGGGCGATACTGTAATCAGGGCAACATCAATGGGCATACTGCCCCTTTCCATGAGCAGGGGAATTTCCGAAAGGAAGATGGGTGTATAGTCCGCCCTGCCCTCCTTAATCGCGACACGCATGCTCGAACCGATGAAAAGCGCGTTGTGGCGAAAGTATTGATCATACTTCTTATCAGTAAAGGAAGAGATCCCGATATCCAGAAAATGAATGATCTCTGTGTCTGCAAGGTTTCTTTTCACATCGATGAGCGTCTGGACAAGAAGCGGCGGCTCTCCGCAGGCGGAACCGATAAAAATACGCGCACCGCGCCGGATCTTCGATAAAGCGCTTTGCGCGTCAGTTAACCTTTCTTTATACGTGCTTTGCCATTTCATTATCATATTTCTAAATTCTATACTTTCTTTTCATGTAAATAGGGTATGCCAGGTTCGTGATCAAAAAGCCCCCAACTGACAAGGTTTGATCCTTATTTTTAGAGCTTCACAAGCTGCGGATACCTTCATGCGCGGCAGTTTTAGCTGTTTGGATATTGCCCAGGCAGCGGCACAAGACAGACGGCCGTCATTTACCATATCATTAATAGCCTGCTTTAAATCAGGCGCTACTTCCTTGGCGGGTTGCACAATTTTTTTCTGCGGTTTGTAGCCAAAAAGTCCTAATTGGCATTCGGTAATGTTGATATTTAAAATATCAAGGGCGATACCAACATCGCCTGAAGATACTGCCTTTCTCCCGGCGATTTCTTCCGCAACCGTGCAGGTAACACTATTTTCTTTTGCCGCTTGCAGCAATTCCTGCTTCAGCGAATCTTCGACTTTAGTCTCGCGAGGGTGCTTTTGAGCATATTTGCCTTTATCTGCATGTGTCACAATCATTTTCCTCTTTTATTTATTTACATTATGAGTGGGCTCAATTGCTGAAAGCGCCTGTGTATCGAGTGTCTTGAACCCCTTCTCTTCCAGAAGCTTTTCTGTTTTCTCTGTCTTATCAACATCAACGATAAATACCGCTTTTTTTGAACTCTCCAGGACAAAGCCATAGGCGTTATTAATGTTGACACCTTCCTGATAAAGCAACTGCATCAGTGTGTCCAACCCGCCGGGCTTATCATCAATGAGCACGGCCAGAACATTGCGCAGATGCACTGTTAATCCGGCCTGAGTGAGAACTGTTTCTGCCCGCTTAGGATCATCCACAATCAGGTTAATCACGCCAAAAGTATCGGCCGTGGATATGGTTGTCGCCCGAATGCTGATTTTTTCCTTGGCTAGAACACTTGTTACATGAGCAATTTTCCCCGGTTTATCTTCCGCAAAAATTGAAAGCTGATATGCAATCATATTCTTCTCCTTAGTTTTAAATCAAATATTCACAACTTTGATATCCAAAGTAGAACGCGACAGATCCAAAGTCAATTCACACATCAAAACTCAATTCTTGCTTGTCATTGCGAGGAGCACCTTGGGCTCCGTGGCAATCTAAATACTTATGAGATTGCTTCGCTCATTACATTCGCTCGCAAAGACATTATGATAAATCCTTGAATGCTGACGATCATTAACCTAATCCACTCGATTATCAACAACTCTCACTGCCTTCCCCTCTCCTTTGGGAATACTGTCCGGCTCCACCAAATCAACTTTTGGTGTAATCAGAAGTTCACCTTTTAATTCCTCGGTAATTTTCTTTCTTAAATTTTCCAGTTGCTTTAGGTCTCCGGCAAAATACTTTTTGTTGACTTCTACTTTCACTGTCATGGAATCATTGAATTCATGACGATCGAGAATAATCAGGAAGTTTGTGCCCACATCAGGAATTTCCATCAGCTTCTTTTCAATCTGCATGGGGAAAATATTAACCCCTTTGAGAATCAGCATATCGTCAGAACGCCCCTTGATCCTTTCAATCCGGCGGTGAGTTCGGCCACAAGGGCAGGCGCCCGGAATAATCCTGGTCAAATCTTTAGTGCGGTAACGTAAGAGAGGCATGCCTTCTTTTTGCAGTGAAGTCATCACCAGTTCACCTTCTTCACCATCGGCAACCGGCTCCAGAGTTTTGGGGTCAATAATCTCCACCAGAAAACTATCTTCCCAGATATGCATGCCATCTTGTTGTGGACATTCAAAGGCCACACCGGGACCATTCATTTCGGAAAGACCGTACGAGTTAAACGCCTTGTAGCCGTAGATTTCCTCAATCTTGTGCCGCATTTTTTCCGTGTGCGGCTCCGCGCCCAGAAAAGCGATCTTTACTTTTGTATCTTTACGCGGATCAATTTTGAGCTCGGTAAAAACTGCCGAGAGATGCAAAGCGTAACTGGGAATAACGTGGACAACTGTTGTCTCAAAATCCATCATCAGTTGAATCTGACGTTTGGAGTTGCCCGCACCCGAGGGAATAACCAACGCACCGATCTTTTCCGCGCCATAATGAAAGCCCAGTCCGCCGGTGAACAAGCCGTAAGTCATCATATTTTGAAAAACATCGCCTTTGCGCATTCCGGCCATAAACATGCAACGCGCCAGAAGATTTGACCAGACGGCAATATCAGTTGCTGTATGGAAAACTACCGTGGCACGTCCAGTTGTCCCCGAAGATGAATGCATCCTTACCAGCTCATCTTTTGGTACCGCTGTAAAGCCGTAAGGCCAGTGTTCGCGCAAATCGTCTTTCGTGGTGAAGGGAAACTTTTGAATATCCTCAAGAGATTTTATTAAACTGGCGCTGAGATTTTTTTCTTTGAATAGCTTGCCGTAATAATAAGACTTTTCTGTTCTGATAACTGTATCTTTGAGTTCTGCCAGTTGAAATTCTTCTAATTTCTTCCTGTTAATTGTTTCTACATCTTTTTCCCAATACATTAAATCCTCCACCAAATCGGCATTTCTTTCTTTTCTACAACCGCATGAATGTTTTATCAAGCCTAATCTTAAAGTTTCATAATCGAGAAAAAATATCGTTCTCGCACACTACCCTGCCCCGCCTTACTAAATAATCCAAATGCTTTTTCACCAAAACAAGCTCATTATATTCAAAGAATTCCAACGGCTTTCTGGGCTTGCCATAAATCAGCCAGGCTGCGGCAATCTCTTTTAAAGATCGTGGTTGACTAAGGAACTCCAGCACCCTTGCCTCTCTTTCGTAGATAACATTTTCATAACGCTGCCAAAGATCATCGGGATTTTCTTCAAAAAGGCCGGTTTCATGACAGGTAATCCACCTTTTAGCCGGGATTGCTTTTAGGCGTTTAATGGACTGAATCGTATCTTCAATACTGGAGGCGACATCGCCATACCAGGGGCCAAATGGCGTCAAATCATAATCTCCTAAAAAGAGAATTTCTTCTGCCGGAAAAAAGAAAGACAAATGCCCGGGGGTATGTCCGGGTGTGGCAATCACCTGAACCTGCAAGTTCCCCAGATCAATTTTCTCGTCATCCTCAATAAACCGTGCCTTCTGCAGCGGCATAAAGTTGAACATCTCCAGCATTATTTTTTTCCAGTAATCACGCTGATGGACTTCTTTCAAACCATACCAATCCAAAAATACTTCAATATCAGTAAGAGGCGGAAAATCACGGGCAGAAATCCATTTGGGGCAATCTTCAAAAAGGTGCAAATAATGGATATGATCTTCATGCCAGTGGGAAAGCCAGACCAGATCAACTCCGTCCTTGTCTTGCAGGCTTTTCAGTTTCTCCAAATCAGAGGCAGGATCAATGATCACATGCGCGTCGTCACCTTCAATATACAATGAATGATTGAACGGGTATCTGCCGCCATTTTCACCGCAAATAAAACTAATTCTTCCGAACTGGCGATCTTGCATATTTTTATCCCTGCCCCATTGGTTTTTACCCTAATACGATCTTTTCGATTTGCTCGACATTATCAAAATGTTTATCCCGGGTCAAAAGAGTGCCGCCATTAGCCATGCAACAAGCGGCAATCCAAACATCGTTAATGGGAATTTGATAGCCCTTTTTCTCTAAATATTCATTGTATCTCGTAATCAATTAATTAGATAAATCCCCGATTATTCCCTCTTTGGAGAAAGGGAAATTGAGGCTGCCAAATACCGAACTGACATTGGCATTTCCATCTATCTTATAGGCCAAGTCATGTTCTGTAAAAATAATCTTCAGGATTCCACTCAAATCTTTAAATTTTACAACGAGAGGTACCTGTATCTGCGTTGTTGATGATGAGGGAATCAATACTTCTTTTTCCAAACGGCCATTTCCGATTTCCGCATTTTTAAGGTAAATGCTGCACCCGAAAGACTTGAGTGTAAGATCAAAATGGTTTGGATTTTGTACATCGAGATCAAGGAGAAGATTAGTCTCTGTGGAGGAGAACGGACTGAGACTGACCCTGCGAAGAGCAAAGGATGGATTCTCCAGTATCCAGGAAGTACAAGACATGAAACAAATGGAAAAGGCAAACAGGAATAATATTACATAATGAAGCCTTACTTTCCGGAATTTGATCGGGGCAGATATCAATTTATTGTTCATTAGCCTATCTTCCTTTATAAATCATTAGAGTTTCATAAATAATCACTTAGGCAATTTTGCAAACAAAACAGACCGGCTTCCCTGTTGAGCGCTTACAGTGAAACCCGCTTGCACGGCTAGATTTACTGTTTTTGCAAAATTGGCTTTTGTCACGTGAAAAGGCGGTTCCACCAGTAAAAAAGTCCCATTATCTTTGAGCGCCGAGAATAGTTCATTTAAAAACCGCTTCCTGTCCGGCACTTCATGCACCATCCAGAAAGCCAGGATGAAATTGACTTGCTCCTTAATTCCCAGAGAGTCCTTAGAGCTCAAATGCCCGATAACACGTTTTTCCACACCCGCCTGCTGTGCCCGCTTTTTCAGCGCAATAAGCATCCTCTCCTGAATATCCGCCGCGATCACCCGGCCATTCTCACCTGCCATCTTCGCCATGGGAATTGTAAAATAACCCATAC
>JBAXON010000054.1:0-14447 GCA_037133255.1 Deltaproteobacteria bacterium | reverse complement strand
TAGATTGAAATCCTGCATCTTTATAGAGGTTGAAGTTTTGTGTAGTTTAGGAAGCTATATGTAACATAATCTGATTATTTTTATTGAGTTTACATTACAGCTTTCTGTCATCCGAACCATACTTCTTGATATAATCATTCAATTCTTCGCTGCTGGAGGCATACTCCTTGATATCCCCAATGCTAATGCCGGAGGAGGACAATGGATGTTCTTTTAGAGAATTCCGACACGTCTCTTAAGTTTTCCTTATTTCACAGGTTTTTGCTGGGACAGTTCAAAGTGAACTGTGGTTAACTTCCTTTCCTTATTTACGAATAATCTTTCTTTTTACTTCGAGTGTTTCTTTCACTTCGGGTTTTTCTTTTACTTTGAGGCTTTCATTTATTTTATTTAGAGCCGCTATTAACTCTTCATCAGAGTTAACCATCACTAGTCGCTGATCTTCCCTCCGATCACCCATTCTTTTTACTCTCCTTTTCCAAACTGACTCTTTTCATGACATTACTCCTTTAATATTTAAAATGCTTACCTGCGTGAAAACTTATAACCTATTTTAATTTTGAATTCAGCAGTTTTCTGATAATTTCCGATTGAAAGATAGTAGGTAAGCAAGAATTGCCTAACGCTTGATAATAGGAAGGTTTTAATAAAAAACAACTTATCATTTTTCTAAGATCGCTATCTAAGGGAATCGATTTCCCCACCAAAGTCATCCTTGGCCACATCACTAAAAAGCAATTCTAAATAATGAGGCATTTTATTTGTTTGTATCATTACGTTGCCTGAGTTTGGCAATCTCCGTAAGCAGTTGTGTCCGGTCAAAATACACCTCGTTACGGCGGATATTACCTGCACCGTCTAGTTGCACAAAGCATACGCCGATGATTTCCAACACAACAGGCCCCACTGGAATTTTTGCCAGCCATTTATTAAGAAAACCATCCGCAAGCGGAATGCCTTCAATCTGTGACCATATCCAATTGGGGTTATTTGCCAATAGCTTGCGGAAGTAGGTAAGCAGTTCTGTCTTCCCCTTTACACCGTTTGGAATGCCTGGGTCGAGGTAAAATGCGTCTTCTGAATAGAAGCTCACTAATAACTCGGGATTATTCCCAGACCACGCCGGCAGCCATTTCTCTGCGAATTGTTTAGCTTCGATAGCAGTGAGATATTTCATATAAGTATGAGGCTCTTTCTTGCAGGTTTTTGTGCAGTTTCAATGTTAATTACCTCGTTTCTTATTTATCACATATTAAATTATACGGATTGAAATGATTTAAAGTGAGCAATGTTTATAAGTCTCTTATTCGCTAACTAATTTATCTTTTTTGGTTTCAATAAAAGAAGAGGCTATGCAGTGATTAACGCATAGCCTCTTGCTGTTAAAGATTATTTCTTGACAGTGTACTCATACTCCACAGCGGCTTCAACTCTCCGGTTGCTCTGTCTTCCTTCTTTAGTTTTGTTGTCGCCAATAGGTTTGGAAAATCCGAATCCCTTTGCTGTTATGCGGGAGGATTCAATGTTGAAATTCTTTACCATAACCTCTTTTATCGCTTCAGCGCGTTTTTGTGAAAGTTTAAGATTATATTTTTCACTCCTTATGTTATCTGTATGTCCCTCAACAACAATATTTAAAGTGGGGTATTTTTTCATAGCATCGGCAACATTCTCAATTTCCTTGTAATAAGCAGGCTTTACAATAGTTTTGCCCGTGTCAAACTCTACATTGAGAGTTACTCTGCCTTTTTCAATTATCGTTCTTTCAACCTCAGCAGGCTTCTTCATTTCTTCTACCGGAGGTGGGGGTTCCGGTGCAGTTTCTTTTACTCTTGCCTGAGCTTCCTCTTTTGGACCGCCAAAGAAAAATCTTATTCCGAGAAAGCCGGAAATATTGCTGGGATTGTATTTTGCTATTTTATTGTCAGGATTACCGGCTTCTTTGAGAGTTATATCACCTTTAGTGCTGTATAAGCCTCTTACTTCCGCATTTAAAGCAATATTCGGCGTAATGAAAAAATCTGCACCGGCGCTTAAATGTCCGCCGAAAGTCGTAGCAGTGTCTAGTGAACTACCGGCAACACCACCTCGATTATTGCGAAATTCATCATCAATATCCAATTTATTCCAAAGAACATCAAAGCCGGCTCCGATATAAGGAACAAAACGGCTTTTCGGTATAAACCTCCACTGAGCACCCAGAGAAAAATCAACAGTTTTACCTGTGGCAAATTTATATTCCTGTGCTGCGTCAGACATCTTAAGCGTAGTTTGCAAGTAAATGACATCAAAGGTGACCGCCAGATTTTCAGTAATGCCGTACATTAATCCGCCACCGCCAGTCCATCCAACACCCGGTTTAATATCTTTGTTCACTCCCGGATTGGCGGCGATACCCTCATCCGTAAATTCACTGTTAAAAACATAACTTGCCCCACCACGGGCGGTTATGCCAACCTTACCCTCAATGCTGTCGGCCATAGCCGTACCAGCAAGAAGCAATGATACAGCAGTAGCAAATAACATGATTTTTTTCATAGAAACCTCCTTGTTGTTAGATTTGACATTTTAATTAAATTTATTCCAAAAATTTTAAAAGTCAAGAACTTTTAGTTTTTAAAGGTATTACTCATTGAAATGAAGTATTTTTGATAAAAATGCTTCATGCTATATTTTAGGAAGATATATCTCAAAAAACAATTACTGAATCAGCGGGATCACTCTCCCTGTCTGCAACTACACACCTCCGCGTTTTGAATTGCGATGATGACTGCCACTCCAACTATTTTTAGACAAATGGCGGCAGCATTTTCGGCGATTATTTGGAAGACGCGGTATTGGAGGCTCGCGGCAGGTTTCCTATCGATCCCGACGGCATTGTTCAAGGATTGGAAGTACTGCACCACGCCGGCAGGGCGAAATATCAGTGAAGCGTTCCGGCGACTCGAGGCTTTCCAGCATGTCCGCAATAGCAAAGTGACAGAAGCCACGCCTTCCCGCCCCTGAATTGATTGTTAAGGTTTAGGAAGTCTGGAAAACCAGCATGGCGTTTGATTAAGGTACTGTTTTATAGAGATTACGTGCAGATGTTAGCAGCCTTGCTTATTACTTTCCTCTTCAGGTATTTTCTTGTTGTCCTTGACCGGACAAGCAGGGCTCATTCAAGTGGATATGCCCATTCGCGGCAATAGCCATGCCTGCAGAAAAATCCATCCGCCTATGATTAAAAGTAAAACCAATAAATCGTTCATTTTTATACCTTCCTTTCTCTGATGTGGGGAGGCGGCAAAATTCGCCTCCCCTTTTACCGATTAGTTCAAGTGCTTATCTAGCAATGTCTCCAGCTGTTTTTTGGATAACAACCCAATCTGGGTATCCTCCACTTTGCCGTTTTTTACCAGAAGCAATGTCGGTATGCTACGAACCCCGTATTGGGAGGCAGTTGCCGGATTATCATCCACGTTCACTTTGACCACATTAACCCGACTATTGTACTGGGCAGCAAGTTCCTCCAGAATCGGACCAATAGCCCTGCACGGTCCACACCAGGGAGCCCAAAAATCTACCAACGTTGGCTTTTCTTCTTTTAAAACCACTATTCCGAAATTACTATCATCCGCGTGTTTTACAAATTCCGCATTACTCATTTTGCTTCCTCCTTATTGATAATTTATTTTGTTTATCTTTTACGCCTGTGGTAAAAATTATTGTGTTCTGGTTTTGAGAATACACTTGAATATTTAATATGTCATTGATCTAAATCAACGAAGGAGAATATTTTTTGCACATTGATATTCACAATCAGATTAAGGATATTGCCCTGTTCCAGGGAGTTTCTCCAGACAAATTGCACATGCTGGCTGCACAGGCAACCTACAAAAAATTTAAAGCGGGTGAACTGGTCATAGGCGAAGCTGATCCGATTCGATCGTTTTATGTGGTAATTACCGGACAGTTAAAGCTCTACCGAAGTTCTACAGAGGGCAAAGAGCAAACATTGCAACTGCTCGGTCCGGGAGACCCATTTGGCTTGTGCACAGCATTTGCGACTGAATCCTTTCCGGCTTCCGCCATGGCAATCGAAGATGCCGCCGTCCTTTTAATACCGGGCACGGTCATGGAAGCAATAGCAAGGCAAGAACCGGCTCTCTTGCTCAACATCATTTCGATACTATCCCAGCGCCTCAAGGATTCCATGGCTCTTATCGAATCCCTCGCCTTAAAAGAAATTCCCGGGCGGCTGGCATCATTCCTGAGTCATTTATTACCGAAGAATGCCAAAGATAAAAATACTGCCGTGGAACTGACCATTTCGCAAAGGGAATTGGCCAAGATTCTTGGTGCCACACCGGAAGCCCTTTCGCGCGCCTTAAGAAAAATGGCCAATGACGGTATTCTCTCCACTGCAGGTCGGGTGATCACTATTCTGGATCACAAAGCGCTGGAAAACCTTGCAGAAGGTGAATAACTTTTTTTAAAAAACTTCTTGACAGAATGGATCAATATCTCTAAGCATACCCCATAGGGTATATATGGATCAGAATGGGAAAAATATTTCAAACCGCCTGCGGCGGATTGAAGGGCAAATTCGAGGGATTCAGCGTTTAATTGAGGGAGGAGCACCCTGTATTGATATTTTAACTCAGGTGTCTGCGGTGACATACGCCATGAAGAAAACGGGCGGCGTTATCATTTCCAATTATATGAAAACATGTATAGAGGAATCCGCGGATAATCCGGAGAAATTGAATGAGGATTTTCGTGCTGCATTATCCAGATTTATTGATTTATCCTGATAAGTACGATGGAGGAACATTATGAGCGATCAAAAAATATCTAAAATAAACCGGCGGTCTTTTTTGCAGATAACGGCAGGTACTGCCGCGTTGGCCGGGATTAGTCTGCCCAGGACCGCGCAGGCTGCCTCGGATAAACAATTATCCACCCTCATTGATTTGAGCCTTTGTGACGGCTGTGCCGATCGAGAAACGCCTGCCTGTGTCAGTTCCTGCAAGAGTATTAACAAAGACAAAATTCCCAAAGTTGCTGATAATATTCCTGAGCCCTGGCCGAGAAAAACGATTGAAGACTGGTCGAAAAAAAAAGAAGTAACCAACCGCCTCACTCCTTACAATTTCATCTATGTTCATAAAGCGGAAATCGAAGCCTCCGGCCGTAAAAAAACAGTCTTTGTCCCCCGCCGCTGCATGCATTGCGATAATCCGGCCTGTGCCACGATCTGCCCGTTTTCCGCCAATCATAAAAACGAGAATGGCGCGGTGGTCATTAATCAGAAGCAGTGTTTCGGCGGCGCGAAATGCAGGGACGTGTGCCCGTGGGAAATTCCCCAGCGGCAATCCGGCGTTGGCATCTATCTTCATGTGCTACCGGGTTTGATGGGCAATGGCGTCATGTATAAATGCGACCTCTGCAATGAGCGCCTGAAAGAAGGAAAACTGCCGGGATGTGTCGAGGCTTGTCCCCGCAAAGCAATGCTCATCGGGCAGAAATTTGATATTGAGACAGAGGCGCAAGCGCGCGCGCAGCGAATGAGTGGCTACATTTATGGTAAAAAAGAAAATGGCGGTACAGCAACGTTTTATGTTTCGCCTGTTCCCTTTGAGCTTATTAACAAAACCATGCAAAAAAAACCGGGGCAACCGGATATGATACCGGAAGTTCAACGGCGCATGGCCGGCACTGATAATCTGGGAAAGGTGGTTCTGGCCGCACCCGTTCTGGGATTGGCTGCCGCCGGAGCATTGGGCTGGTTTACCCGTCGCAAAGAATTGGTAAAGAAGGAGGATGAGAAAGACAATGGCTGATAAAATATTAACCGAAAGAAATCTTGTTTCCCGCCATGGCATTATTGAATTAATCGAGCACTGGGCGATTGCAATTTCCGGCCTTCTTCTGCTTTTAACCGGGATATTTGAACTTCCTGTGGCCAAGCGCTATTACGTTATTGTTGTTCCCGGTTTGGGCTGGTCTGCTGATTTTATTACTTCTTTATATATTCACTACGCGGCGGCACTTGTTTTTACGGCTGCCGGAATGTTTCATCTGGTTTATCATGGCCTGCGTAATGAAAAAGGATTGATCCCGCGCAAGGGAGATATGGCTGAATCAGTCACGGTCATCAAGAGCCTTTTTGGCTTTGGTAAAGAGCCGCCCATGCCCAAATATCTGCCGGAGCAGCGCCTGGCTTATGTGGGGATGGCTTTGATCATTGCTATGTTGATTATTTCCGGACTGATTAAAACTTACAAAAATATTTACGCGCCGGATATGTCTCTGACAATAGTTCTGTGGGCTACCTGGATTCATAATATCTTCTTTATTCTTTTTTTTCTTGCCTTTTTGGCGCACATGGCAGCAATCGCTTTGCATCCGAACTGGCCGATGGTGCGCGGTATCTTGACAGGCTTTGTGCGCCTGGACTATGCAAGGCATCGTCATTCCCTTTGGCTTGCAGAGATAGAAAATGTTGAGGCTGTTCCGGTGGTGCAGGAAATAGTTTTACCACCAATAGAAGCAGAACCTTTGCCGGAAGCACAAACGCCACAGTTGGAAGAACCAATGCCTGCAACAGATGGTGAAACGGCTAAGACAGGTGGAGGACATTGAGGACAGCATGGCCTGATTTCCAGAGCTCGCTTAGCATCTCTTGGGTCTTCGCCCCTGTGATTCGGACTACGCACAATTTCCGATCGTCTTGATGCAGCGACATCAGGCTAACCACGCGTACACCCAATCGCAGAGCAATCGGCGCGATCATCCCGAAGATGTCTTCATTGTTTTTAATTTCAAAGGTTATGCGCACATCACCCCGTGACGACTCTAATATGCTAAGAAATGCCCGGAAGATGTCTGATTCCGTAATCAGCCCGACAAGCTTCTCCTTTTGAACCACCAGTAATGTACTGATCTTTTTGTTTTGCATTAATCTGGCAGCCTCCTCGATTGGCGTTTCGGGGGTGACGGTTTGCAGTGTCCGGCTCATAATATCCGAAGCTTTAACATGTATCCGATCAGCATCGCGGGCAAGAATAGCAAATGGATTTACCTCGGGTGGATAAGCATGAAGGATATCGGTGGCAGTGATGATACCAACGGGATGAAATATTTTTGCATGCTCTTCTATTACCGGCAGACGGCGGATGTGTTTGGTTGCCATCAGGAAGGCTGCTTCGGTGATCGGTGTATCAGGCTTTATCGTTACCAAATCCCGTGTCATCCACATACTTGCTATCATGTGTTCCACCTCCTTTCTATCGTTTGAAAGTTAGTGCCCGCAGGACGAACAATTTGATGAAGAGCAAGACCCGCAACTGGAACTACCGGAACCACTGGAGCCGCTGTTCCCGCCAGAACTTGTCGATCCATATTTCCCACGTCCAAAACTGGACATCATTTTGCTGATATTTTTTGATTTACATTTCGGGCATACCGCATTTGCTTTTTCATTCATGCTCATGGTGACAACTTCAAATTTCCTTTTACACTTATCGCATTTATATTCATAGATCGGCATAACGTTATTTCCTTTTCTTTCAATTTAGAGACTGAGCAGAAAAATGTCAATGCCTATTAGGCAAAAGGCATTATCACGGGTATACCCTCCGCTACGCGGGATAATTCGACCAGCAAACTCCAGTGTCGCAGATGCCCTTCAGGGTACACTTTGTAACCTAAAGGTCATTTACGATTCCTGAAGTTTGGGTCTCATTATAAAGGCTTTCCCAAAAGTAGCCGGAGCATATTGACAATCATTTTTTTCCTGCCTGCTTTTTCTTTCAAAATGCTCAAATACAAAATCTCCGTATTCAGCGGCGGCACGGTTAGCTTATCTTTTTTGATCAAACGGGCGGCTCCCGGTTTGCACTTGGTCACGCAAAGGCCACACCCGATGCACCGGTCAAGATCCACCCGGAAGTTCTTATCCTCCGAAATAATCGCATCCATCTGACAACGTTCTAAACAAACTTCACATCCTTTGCATAAATCCGCATCGATACGCGCGTAATAATTAGAGGCAAAAAATCGGGCAGGCCGAGATTGTTTTTTGGCGGTAGTTATTACACCGCAGCAGCAACCACAGCAGATACAGATGCAGCTTGGTTTTCGCGAATTTCCTGGTTGCAGTACCATCCCTTTTTCGTGGGCCATGTCCAAAATAGTCAGGCATTCCTCTTTGGATATAGGCCTTGCTCTCCCTCGCGCCTCGTAGCCGGTTGAGCCAAAAAGCAGGCAGACCTCAATATTATCCGTCTGCTGGCAAGGCTTTCCCATAGTGGCTTCTGCCTGCTTGCAGACGCAGTTGGCCACATGGATGGTTTCTTTGGTGTTGGTGATAAAGTGGCGCATATTGTCATAGGTATCAACAATATATTCCGGAACAATCGCCTTCAGATGGGGGCTTGTCCGCAACTGGGGCAGAGATGAGCGGAAAAATTCCGCGCCAAAGGCTTCATCAAAATATTTCTGGATCATTTCCACCAGCTCACAGGTGAGATCATCCACATGATACTCAAACATGCCAATTGCCAGCATGGCAATGCTGTATCGGTGATTATCCGCGTTCCCCGATCGTCTAATAACGCCTTTAATAAACATTTCAGCAAGCTGTGCCTGCAAATCATCACAGGATAATTCTGTCTGAAATTTTTCTTTAAGCCTTTTGCGGATTTTAGCAACGGGTATAGAGCTAAGTGTCAGGCACAGCGATATTTTGGCCTGATGCGGGGTAAAGAAATATTTCAGAATATCAATTTCAACACCGCTTTGTGTCGCGGGATATCCAATGGGATACTTGTCTAATTGAATTTGAAGCTGCCTGTAAATTTGATTATCTGTTGACAGTCGAATATTAGTCCTTTTCATGGCGTTAGTGTTGCTCTTCTCAACCGTCTTTATTGGAAATTAGTTGTAGTGTGGATTAATCGTAGCAGGGAACCTCGGCGCATGCATGGTCATCCACCGATTGAAGTAAGATGTTGGAACCGCTACGCTTGTTCCACCCTGCCGGTTCTCCTATTCGTCATTCAGCGCTTGGAGCCAGAAATAGTTAATAATACTGGCCCCCGGCCTTCGCCGGGGAAGCCAATATTATGATATTTTTATTTACTTCCCAGCGCTTCTTTTATTTTGCTTTTGTTTTTAATTGCTCCCTCCACCCGGTTGAGGGCAAGAGAGATGTCGTCTTCCGGTTTGCCCAGCATTTTGTCGGCCTGTTTGTAGAGAGAAAGGGCGGTGTCAAGATCGCCCCTGCTTTCGGCGCATACTCCAAGATTGTAAATCAAAACATAAGAGTTGGGAGCGATTATCCTAGCTTCACCCCAGAGTTCGCAGGCGCTATCCATTCTTCCTTTGTCCGCGTATTCTATCCCGCGCTTGAGTTTGTCTTTAGCGGCGCTTGATTCAATTCCATCTGTGGAATCCATCAGTTTGATTTCCAGAGTTACATAGTAAGGAGCGATATCACGCCGGAATTCATTTTTTACGGATTCTTTGGCCTTCTCCAAAAGGACTATCTCGCTTTGCACCTGCCTTGTATCTTCACAACCGGAAGAATCGGCCATCTGGGAAATATCGCGTGCATAAATAATCCTGCCGGTGGCGACTTCCACAAGCTTCGGGGAAACGGCAAAGTTTGCCACTCTCTTCGTGCAATTGACTGTATATCTGTTCCAGGAAATACATGAACCCTGATATTCACGTCCGTCTTTATCACGTTTCCTTTCATAACGGTTACAGGTCTGCCTGTTTTCGCGATAGAAACTGTCATCATATTTATTCTGGGTGACAATGCCGGTATAAATGCCCTGCGCGCCGATAAGTTTACCCAGCTTTACCGCCGTTTTCTGATCGACAAGGCCGCTCTGGGAAAGTTGCATTTCGCTGACTGTCTTGTCAATTGAGGCGCGGTCAACCAGGGTGAAGTAACGTTTGTCATCAATGCCAATACTGGCTAAAACCCCTTCGAGTTCCGCTGCAAATGCTTTGCCTCCATGCCCTTGAAACGGCAGGACAGCAATGGCTTTGGTTAATGACGCTTCGTGATATTGCGCCGGCTGAAGCATATTGACTTTGATTTTAGTAGCACAGCCTGTTAGCAGAAAAAAACCGGCACAGGTAAGCAAAACAAAAAATGTAAAACGATTAATTCCTCCGGATAAAGTTTGCATTTTCTTCCTCCATTTAGTTATTTATAAAAATTAAATTTCCTTATTTCTGGTAATCCAGAATCAGGGAATAAGGCGAAAAATTAGTGACCTTAAGATTCCCTTTTTGATTTATACTGTTGGCCAGATAGAGCGTGTTTTCCGGATAGCTGACAACAAAATCGCCCATCTGCTTTTCTTCAACTTCAGAAACCCAGACAATGCTTTGCAACTTCTGCTTAATCTCTAAGACAGTATCCACATCATTTACACCATTGACTTTAATGCTCACTTTTTTCGAATTGACTTTTATATACTTACCAACCTTGTCCAAAATCGCGGGGGTAAGGTTATCGGCCAGCTCTTTCATTGCTTCTGCGGTTGCGTCTTCCACATTATTGGCCAGCCCTTTGGCCTGTTCGATACCTGTTGAGAGTATTTCCATATTGCCCGCTTTATTTTTTGCGATAATCCGGTAATTCAGGCGGACGGTTACGCTATTAAACGGCATGGAAAGACCGTAACCGATGTTTTCGCCTTTTTTCGTGGAAATAGTATAATCAACTTTACCAATGATAATCAGGTTGGATAAAAATTTATACATCATGCTGCGGACAGTCATGCTATTGCCGCTGCGCACAGCATTTTCGATTACCTTGGCGTCAAGGGCGTTAGTGGGGGCGACATCGACAACCGTGTAGCTTTGTTCAGTAAGCTTACCGATAAGTGTTTCGGTAAGGATATTTGTTTCTTCAAATTCATCGCCACTGCGACCGGGCTTGCGCGCGGGAATAAAAATAGCAATGGAATTATTTAATCCCAACTGAGAAACGGCATCTCTTGCGCTGGCTGGCTCCACACAGGCGTTAATTTTGACATTGACACTATCGGCGGTATTTTTCTGATCAATTACTTTAAAACTTTTGACCATGCCTCCCGCTTTTGTTTTAATCACATCTTCGATCAGGGTAAAGTTTTGTACAAAGCTTGCCGCCTTGATTTCTGTGCCGACGACTTTTTCAATTGCCGACCATTTGGCGCGGGCAGTGGCTTCGAGCCTGGCGGAAGGTATGTCGTTATTAATAATAGCTGCTTCCGCATCAGCAATAACGCATTTTTCCTGACTTTGGGCATCGTTTATGCCCAAGCAAAAAATCACTGTCAGACAAAGTAAAAAAGAAAACTTCTTCATATTCCCCCCCCCTTGTTTAGAACCGCTGGATTATAAAATATTGCCCAAAAAACTGTTATACACTAGCATAAAGTTACTCTAGATTCAATTTATACCAATTAGGCATCAGACATTAAGAAATTGATCGATTTTGTATAATACCAAGTAAGCTTTCAAAATTCAAATATTAATGTTTGAAAGCAACTTGGCATTACTTGCAAATTTATTTGCCGATGCAAAAGCTGGAGAATACCTTATCCAATACTTCATCATTAATTTTTCTGCCGGTGATTTCATCCAGATTATCTAATGCCTCGCGCAGGTCAAAAGCTGCAAATTCCGGCGACATTCCTGTTATAACACTATTTTTTGCCGCCAAAACATTCTCCAGGGCTTTTTCCAGTGCCATTTTGTGGCGTATATTGGTAATCATTGCGCTGCCTGTGTCTATAGGATTTTCGCTGAGGCAGGAATCAGCTACTATATTTTTTAATTCTGTAAGTCCGGTGCCGAATTTTGCCGATATGTGAAGAACCTTTGCATCTTGTGGAAGCAACCCGGCAATTGCCCCTGTTTCCCAGGCAGGTTGCAGATCAATTTTATTAATGGCAATTATAATTTTGCCGTTATTATTTTTTTGAATTACTTCTCTGTCTTCATCGGTTATCGGTTTGCTGCCATCCAAAAGTATTATTACAACATCGGCATTGGCCAGGTTTTCCCAGACCAGCGCGATGCCTTCTTTTTCGATGTCGTCCTTTGGTTCTCGAATTCCGGCGGTATCCACAAGATTTACGGGAACGCCTTGAATATTGATCATATCTGTAATCAAATCCCGAGTTGTCCCCGGTATATCGGTGACAATCGCTTTTTTTCTGCCAGTGAGCGCGTTAAGTAAGCTGGACTTGCCAACATTTGGCTTGCCGGTAATAACAACGTTTGCGCCTTCAGAATATATCTTTGCTAAGCTGTATGTTGCCAGAAGCGATTGCAGGCGCGATGCGGCCAGATCAATTTGCGGTGGCAATTGAGGAATATCTGAAACGGCTATCTCATCGGTAAAATCTATATTTGCTTCGATCAACGCCTGCGCGTCAATCAAAAAAGACCGCAGATCGTCAATTTCTTTAGTAAGCGTGCCTTTGAGCTGGGCAAGGCCTATGGCACAGGCTTTGGCGGATTTGGCCGCGATCATGGAGGCGAGAGCTTCCGCTTGCGATAAATCAATCCGGTTATTGAAAAAAGCACGTTGAGAAAATTCGCCAGGCCTGGCAAGTCGGCAACCAAGCGCAACCAGCTCTTCCAGAATTGCTTTCATAATCAGTGGATTGCTGTGGCAGTTGATTTCCAGAACATCTTCGCCGGTGAAGGAATGTGGTTGCTTCATAAAAGATACTAAGGCTTCATCGAGGATAGTTTTGCCCTCGGCCGAGATAATATCGCCATGATATAAATGATGGGTTTCCCATGGGCAATTTTTATGTGCGGGTTGAAAAATGCGGCGGCCAATTTCAAGAGATTCCGGACCGCTCACACGAATTATTCCCACTCCTGCCGTACCAAAAGGGGTGGCAATTGCTGTGATGGTGTCGTGAAGAAGCATGGTTGACAGTCGAACACTTCCCTTTTTAGGATAGATTTAGCAGATCGGTTTGGAAACTACTGCCGGGTTTTTGCTTTTGTGTTCTTGCTGCCTTTTCTGGCGGGAAGAACGACGATCTTCCTGTATTCGCCATCACCGCGGCTTTTGGTTATCAGGGATTCATCTTCCTGCAGCGCAAGATGGATAATGCGCCGGTCATGGGCGTTCATGTGGGCAAGAGATACCGGCTTTTGGGTATTTTTTACTTTTTCTCGAACTCTTTGCGCCAGTTCCAGCAGAGATTCTTCTCTTCTTTGCCGGTAAGTTTCTGAATCTACGGAAATCATTTTACGGTTGCTATCGGATTTATTGATAGCTTTGTTTAACACATATTGAAGGGCATCGAGGTTTTGTCCGCGTCTGCCGATAAGCAATCCGCTTTCATCCCCTTCAATGCTGAGGACTATTTTTTCCGGCGTTTCGTTTACCCTCACCTGACAATCAAAAGACATTCTGCTTAAAATACCGGACAATAATTCTTTGGCTGAAGACAACAGCGCAGGTGCTGTCTCGGTGCTTAAATTGGAGACGGAAACTACCGGAGTTGCAAGTGCTGCAGGGGCTTTCGGGGCAGGCATAGCCTGCGTTTCAATTCGGGGTTCAGGTCGTGGTTCAATCCGTGTTTCGGTCCGAGGTTCAGGCCGTGCTTCAGGGCGTGTTTCGGGCCTTGGGTCTATTTTTATTCTGGCCTCGCTTTTGGGTTGCGAATCATCGGTTAAATTGAAATCCATATCAAAGCTTAGCAAGGAAGCTTTGATTTTAGCTTTTTTAGATAGCACACCTAAAAATCCACCGGTACTTTCGGAAATTATTTCAATATTTAATTTTTCTCGAGGCACACCGAAGTCCCGACATGCTTTTTCAATGGCATCATCAATAGATTTATCTTCTATTTCTAATGTTATCGCGCCCATTTTTTTACTCCGGATGAATTATATCAATTAGTCAATTTCTTGTTTATATAATATTGCTGACCGATACTTAAGACATTATTTAATAACCAGTAAATGACCAGCCCCGCAGGAAAATTTAAAAAGATAAAGGTGAAGACGATAGGCATCAGCAGCATTATTTTGGCCTGCATTGGATCACCTACAGTCGGGGTCATTTTCTGTTGAATGAATTGCGTCGCGCCCATGATAATCGGCGTGATATAATAAGGATCCTTTGCTGATAAATCCTGAATCCACCAGAAAAACGGTGAGTGGCGCAGTTCAATGGCGTAAAGTAGTGTATTGTACAGGCCAATAAACACAGGGATCTGAATTAATATCGGCAGGCAGCCGCTCATGGGATTAACCTTATGACTTTTATACAGGGCCATGGTTTCCTGGCCGATTTTATTTTTGTCATTTTTATATTTCTCTTTAAGCTCTTCAATCTTGGGCTGAAGTTTTTGCATTTCTTTCATCGAGCGGTAGCTGATATTGCCCAGTGGCCAGAAGATAAGTTTGATCAGGAGGGTTAGTAT
>JBAXON010000053.1:0-14513 GCA_037133255.1 Deltaproteobacteria bacterium | reverse complement strand
ATAACATTACAGAGCGAAATTCCTTGTCAGGTAAGTTCTGACCCGCATGAAAGGTGTAACGACTTGAAAACTGTCTCAACGAAGATCCCGGTGAAATTGCAATGACGGTAAAGATGCCGTCGCCCTGCAGCAAGACGAAAAGACCCCATGGAGCTTTACTATAGCTTGGTATTGACGCGATATTTTTGTTGCCGAGAATATTACAGTTTTAAAACAACTATGCAACAGTTAATTACAGCAAGTACCACGGTGCATGGAATCAGCACCCCACATGCCTATTACTTCAGTCATCAACTATTTAGCCAACGCTAAACCGAACACATGCGGCACATACAACCTCACCCACGCCATTGTAATCGCCACATAGGTCAGATTCCGAATTTGTTTTTCCGTCCAGCGTTTGGCTTCAAGCCAGTTTAGCCCCACAACGAAGACACAGGCATGATCAATTAACCATCCATTCGCCACCACGTGCGGACCCGACACGTGCGATTGCGCCTTTAGCTTTGAGTTTCTTGAGATGCTTTTCCACAGCCGTCGTACTGATGCCGAGTGTTTCCGCCATTGCCGGTATGGCTATAGAGGTGTCGCCCGAGATCAACACCAGAATCTTCTTTTCCGTTTCACCCAACCTATCACCCAACCTTTCACCCAACCTATCACCGGCATTATCTACGACCCTTTCCACCGACTTTCCCTTGTGGAAAAATACGGAAATTCCGCCGAATTCTTCGCGAAATTCCGGCTCCGGTAATCCGGCCTTTTTACATTCATCGACAATCTTGATGGTGCCGCGTCCCCACGCCTCAATCATGCCCGCCTTGAAAAACACATCGGCCAGAAATTCATTGCGCGGTTTGGACAAATGCCATTTTTTCAAATCATCGATCCCGATGCCGGGCGGCAAAACGCCTTCATTCCAAAGATTCAAACTGGCGGGGTCTATCCGAAGCTGGGTGTGCGCGCCCATGTAATTGCGGTGAATCACGGCGTTGATGATCGCTTCCCTCAAGGCCTCTTCCGGATATTCCATATTGTCTTTCCGGTAAATGCCTTCATAAGTGATATTTGAAAGCAGATATTTTATCCTTAAAATCTCTATGGCTTTGTCCACCTGATCAAAAAGGTTTCCTTCAATGTCATCCGTACTGATCAGATCGGTAGCGCTGACAAATTTTCCGATCTTGATATAAGCGGTCATGTAGAATTTCTTCGGGTTTTTGCCGAAAAGCAAGAGGGCGGCACGCCTAAGTTTGCCTCGTTCCAGAAGGTTTAATTTCTGGAGTATCGCCTGAACACTTTTTTCTCCCGCAATCAGGGGAATTCTTTTGGCGGCCAGTTTCCGGAATTTGTTAATGGCGGCTGTGTCGATATCTTTAAGCGTTGCGCCCTCTTCGATAAAGCCGTCCCAGGAACGTCCGGACTTTTCGATCAATAATTCCGCCAGCTCATGGCCTTTTATTTCAACCGAAGAACTGCCGCTGCGTGTGTAAAAACGGCCGTGATAAGAAATCGGCGCGGAAGACGGGGCGACCGTTACTTCAATAATGTCCTTTTCGCCTTTCTTCTTTAGCGTGACATCCGGCGTAATGCCTAAAATGTCTTTTGTTTTGTTGGGAATGTCGTCGAGGTATCTAGCGGAGTCTTTTACGCCCACCGGTTTTCCCGAATCGTCAATGCCGATGAACAGCTTGCCGCCTGCGGTGTTCGCAAAGGCGCAAATGGTTTTTAGACAGTTTTCATTCCAAGTTTGTTTGAATTCCTTATTCTGATCCTCAACCTTACGCATGATGATCCTTTATGGCGACTGAATAACAATGAGTAATATTACGAAGCAAAACGTTTTCCCAAAACAGGTTTAAAATCGTTTGTATTATCTATTTTCATACCGCATTTGTCAATCACGGAAAATCACTGAAAAACACAAATTGGAGATCATGTTTTTGTTTGGAAAATACGAAAAGTTATGTAATACTGATTTCCAGTAAAACAATTATTTCTAATCTGAGATTGGGGATACAAATATGACAAAAAAATACATCTTAGCCCTTGATCAGGGCACCACCAGTTCCCGCGCCATCATTTACAATTTTGAAGGACAGATCGTCAAGGTAGCCCAGAAGGAATTTACCCAGATCTACCCGAAGGCGGGGTGGGTTGAGCATGATCCGATGGAGATTTGGGGATCGCAAAGCGGTGTGGTGAGCGAAATTCTGGCGATGACAGGCGTTACAGCGGAGCAGATAGCGGCAATCGGCATCACTAATCAGCGGGAAACAACGGTTGTCTGGGAAAGAAAAACGGGGAAACCGGTTTATAATGCCATTGTATGGCAATGCAGGCGGACTTCGGCCATCTGCGATGAACTCAAAGCCCGGGGTCTGGAAAATTACATAAGAGATAATACGGGACTTGTGCTGGACGCTTATTTTTCCGCAACTAAAGTAAAATGGATACTCGATAATGTGGAAGGAGCCAGACAGCAGGCAAAAAACGGTGAACTGCTTTTTGGCACTATCGATACGTGGCTGATCTGGAACTTAACCAAGGGTAAAGTGCACGTAACAGATTACAGCAACGCCTCCCGTACCATGCTTTACAACATCAAAGATCTAAAGTGGGATGAGAAAATTCTAAAAGAACTAGACATACCCGCTTCGATGCTGCCGGAAGTAAAACCATCCAGCGCTGTTTACGGCAATACTGATGCCCGGATATTTGGCGCGGAAATACCCATTGCCGGAGACGCGGGAGATCAGCAGGCGGCTCTTTTCGGTCAGGCCTGCTACAGCCCGGGAATGGCCAAAAACACTTACGGTACCGGCTGTTTCATGCTGATGCTGACAGGAGATAAGCTGGTGCATTCGCAAAACGGCCTTTTAACCACCATCGCCTGGGGTATAAACAACAAGGTTGAATACGCCCTGGAGGGAAGTATTTTTATCGGCGGCGCGGCAATCCAGTGGCTGCGCGACGGCCTTAAAATTATCTATGATGCCAAAGACAGTGAATACTTTGCTACAAAGGTTGAAGATTCTCTCGGCGTTTATGTAGTCCCCGCTTTTGTGGGATTGGGCGCTCCTTACTGGGATATGTACGCCCGGGGCGCAATTCTAGGATTGACTCGAGGAACAACAAGAAATCACATCATCCGCGCCACGCTGGAATCTATTGCCTATCAGACCCGTGATGTTCTGGAGCTGATGCGCAACGAATGCGGCATTGATCTGTGCGATCTGCGCGTAGATGGCGGGGCCTGCGCTAATAACTTCCTGATGCAATTCCAGGCGGACATTCTCGGCGTCCCGGTGGAGCGTCCGGAGATTATTGAAACAACAGCAATGGGGGCAGCTTATCTGGCAGGACTTGCTGTCGGTTTCTGGAAGGATCAATCCATGATTGCCGAGCGGCGGAAAGTCAATCGAAGGTTCAAACCGGACATGGATGAAGATAAAAAAGAAAAGCTCTATGCCGGTTGGAAAAAAGCAGTAAAACGCTCCATGCTTTGGGAAGAAGAATAAAATAAAACATGATTAAAACTGATGTGATCATCATTGGCGGAGGCGCCACCGGCTGCGGTATTGCCAGAGATCTGGCGCTGCGCGGCATTCCACATTGCCTCATTGAAAAAGGCGACTTCGCGGCAGGAGCCACCGGCGCCTGTCATGGCCTGCTGCACAGCGGCGGCAGGTATGTTGTTACCGATCCGATCGCCGCCAAGGAGTGTTATGACGAAAACCTGATTCTTCGGAGAATCGGCGAAAAATGTGTTGAGCAAACAGGAGGTCTGTTCGTGCGCCTGCCCGGTGATTCCAAGCGCTTCCGGGAATTGTTTCTCCGAGGCTGTGAAGATGTCGGCATCCCTACTGAAGTCATTTCCTCAACCAGAGCTCTCGATCTGGTTCCCAATCTTAATCCCGAACTGGAAGAAGCAATCAAAGTTCCCGATTGTTCCATTGATCCGTTTCGCCTCTGCATGCTTAATATCCGGACTTCGCAGCTTCGTGACGGGCTTATCTTCACCCGCCATAAAGTTACAGAAATTGTTAAATCCCACGGCCGCTGTATCGGCATTAAAGCCACCGATCAGGCAACCGGTGAAGTTAGGGAAATTCGTGGTAACATTATCGTCAATGCCACCGGCGCGTGGGCTAACATGATCGCCTCTCTTGCCGGTTGTGAAGTGCCTATGACTCTGGCCAAAGGCTCTTTGGTCATTACCAATCACCGCCTGACCAATATGGTAATAAACCGGCTTCGGCCGCCATCAGATGGTGATATAATAGTACCCAATGAAGCTGTTTGTTTAGCCGGAACAACGTCGCTGGCGGTAGAAAACCCGGATAAAATAGGCATCGAATCCACAGAAGTTGATACCATTATAAGTGAGGCTGGGCGAATGATTCCGCATTTTAATCATACACGCATTATTCGCGCTTTTTCGGGTGTCCGGCCGCTGCTTAAATCCAAGAAAATAGACGCTCATGAAATCTCCCGTGGCTTCCAGATTATCGATCACAGTAACGGCATGTATAGTATCGCGGGAGGCAAACTGACAACTTTCCGTCTGATGGCAGAAAAGATGGTTGATACCATCATGGCTTCCTTTAAACTAAAAAAAGCCTGCGAAACGGCGGAAATACCACTGGACGGGCAGGAGGAATTGAGCGGCTATCCTCTTTCCAAGCGGCTTGCGGATATGAAAGATATTGTCTGCGAATGTGAACTGGTCAGCAGAAAAGAAGTGGAGCGGATTATCAAACAGACCGGCACACGAAATGTCGGCGACATTCAGCACCGGACACGTCTGGGCATGGGGCCATGCCAGGGCGGTTTCTGCACTTTTCGCGCACTGGGCATTATGAATGACATGAGTGTCGTTTCGCCCGAACAGTCTATGGAGATGCTGCGAAGCTTTCTCCAGCGCCGGTTTCGAGGAATAAGATACGCTCTGTGGGGAGACCAACTCCGGGAAGAACAGCTTGTGGAATATATTTATCTGGGCATTCTGGCCATGGAGAAACCACAATGAGCGTTACCGAATACGACGCCATTATTCTCGGAGCGGGAGTAGCAGGCCTGACAGCGGGAACATTTCTTGCCGGCCGCGGTTTTAAAGTCGCCCTCGTCACCAGTGGTGAACCGACGGCATGTCTTTCCACCGGCTGCATTGACGTTTGCTCACGCGATTCTAATCCTCTTACCGGTATTAATGGCCTGCCGCCCGCGCATCCCTTTCACCTTGTTCCCGAAAAAACCATTGTGGAGTCGCTTAATAATTTCCAGGCGGCGATGTTGGATATGGGACTTCCCTATGCAGGCGCTGCCAAAGAAAATCGCGTTGTTCTTTCTGCTCTGGGCACGTTTAAGACTTCCTGCCTTGTTCCTTCCACAATGAAAGCGGCGCCACAAGACGCTAAGGATAGCATCCACATTATCACTTTTGCCGGGCTCAAGGATTTTTATCCCAGCTATGTTATTTCCCGGCGCAAGAATACTAAATTTTCAGTTTACGATGCCGGCGTTGTAAGCACGATGGGCATCGCGTCACATTTTGAGGATAAAGAATTTCTGGAATCCTTTATTGCCTGGCTTAGAGATCAAAACATTGACGAAGATAAGATCGCCTTCCCCGCCGTTCTTGGACTGGAATCGGCAGCCGAAATTGTTCAGACGATAGCAACCCGTGTGGGAAAGCCGGTCTTTGAAATCCCGACCATTCCGCCATCCATGCCCGGCAGAAGGCTGTTCAACGCGCTGAAAGACTATTTCCGCAAAAAGGGCGGAGATATTTATTGGGAGTGGCCGGTAATCGGCGTGGAAAAATCGGGCAAGATCATTGAAGCTGTGATGACAGCGTCTAAAGGCAGGCCCAGCAGTCTTAACGGAAAGGCCTTCATCCTGGCTACCGGATCATTTGTCGGCGGTGGCCTTACAGCAGGCAGGGATTCAATTACCGAAAATATTTTCAATCTACAGGTTCTTGCTCCCGGTCCTCGTGAAACCTGGTTTGAAAATGATTATTTTTCTTTCAACCACGGCATTGGCCGAGCGGGCATAAAAGTGGATTCCTCCCTGCGCCCAGCGGAAACGAACTGGGAAAACATTTTTGTGTGCGGTGGCATTTTGGCTGACACAGAAATACTGAAAAACGGCTGCGGTCACGGACTTGCCCTGGCCACAGCCCATTTGGCGGCCCAGTCCTGCATGGAGTACATTCGATGAATTTCGAACACTGCATACGCTGTACTATCTGTGTGGAAAACTGTCCCGTCATGCGGGTCAACCCTGATTTCCCCGGGCCCAAGCAGGCGGGGCCCGATGCTCAGCGCTTCCGATCCGACAGGGAAAAAGCAGAGGATGGTTGGGTGCTTTTATGCAGCCAGTGCAAGCGCTGTGAAATGGCCTGCCCATGCGGCGTAGAACCGGCACAGATCATACTAAAGGCTCAACAGAGATACGGGCTGGAACATCCCCATTCGCTGGCGCACCTGCTGTTTGCCAATAACTATTATTTGAGCATGCTTGGCTCTTTTACCGCGCCGCTTGCCAACAGGATTGCCGCAACGAAAATCGGCAAAAAGATATTCGACGCCATGAGCATCGCCACCTATATTCCCTTCCCGAAATTCCGTTTCCATAAATTGAGTTGGGAAAAAAAGACACCCAACCGAAGATCCAGAAAAGTTGCCTTTTTTTACGGCTGCTTCATCAATTTTTACCGGCCGGATATTGGCAGAAAAATTATTCAATTGCTCAAATCATTTAATGTGGATGTTGTTTTGCCACCGCAGTGGTGCTGCGGCCTGCCCTCTTTGGGAAATGGGAATCTACAACTGGCAAGGAGTTTTGCCCTGAAAAACACCGCCTCCCTTTCCAATTATATTGATGCCGGATACGATATCCTTTATTCATGCACATCTTGCGGCCTGTGCCTTTTGCATGACTATCAGGACATTATGGATATACCGAAAGCCAAGAAAATTGCCGAAAATACTTATAACCTCCATGAATATATTCTACGACTGGTGGATGACAATTATATTAAGCCGCAATTTCAGGAAGTGCCCCGAAAGCTGGCTTATCACATCCCCTGTCACCTCCGGGCGCTGGGTATCGGTTACCCGGCGGCAAAACTGATGTCTATGATCCCCGGTCTCACATGTGAAATTATTGATGACAACTGCTGCGGGCTCTCCGGCAGTTACGGATTTAAAAAAAGTAATGAGTCCACCGCCATTTCCATCGGCAATCGTGCCGTGGCTCGTATTCAGAAAACCGGCGCGGAGACAATTGTCGGGGATTGCGGATCATGCCGGATGCAATTGGGAGGCCTCTCCGGCCTTGTCACTCTCGATCCGGCGGAAGTGCTCAGCGAATCATTGGGAATTACACTGGCAAAAAAAGTAAAATCCTAATGCCACTTAGCTTTGAGAGCTTTGCACAACTGCATAAACAACAATTTTGTCATTCTCGCGAACAGGCTGTGTCACAATTGACTAATGGAGGGAATGAATGTAGGCTGGGTCACCTGACCCGGCGATATTTGTTTCGCCGCGTGGGGTCACGCGGCCTACAATTTCTTTGAAAGCAAAATCGCCTAAGGCTGGGCTACTTTGTCTTACGCCCGCCATGTCACAACCGGCGCGTTGCGCTGGGGAATGCGTGTATATTTGTATTGCGGATAGCCAAGCAGCACTGCGCCAAAGCATTTGTGCCCCGGGGGCAAAGCCAAAGCCTGTGCAAGAGGTTCATAAAAATTGACCGCGGCGGTCAGATAGCCTGCCCAGCACGTCCCCAGCCCTTTGGTATAAGCGTAAAGCTCCAGATAGGATAAGGCATTTACGCAGTCAGCATCAGCAAAGGGTAAATCAGCCGGAGAGTGTGCCACTATTAAATGCGGCGCGCCGCGCAGCATCGTATCTATCCCTTCCTCCCACTGTGCAATCCTGCGCTTCATTTTTTTGACCATAGTCTCGTCCGGCGTCAATGGGAGCATTGATTTTTGCCAATCGATCACCATTGAAGCAAGGTGATTTACCTCTTTAGGGTTTTCAAAGACCATCCATTGCACCTGCTGTTTATTGCTGCCTGTCGGGGCATACCGCGCTGTATTGATCAGCTCTTCTAAAAGGTCATGGGCAACAATCATGTTTTTGTAAAAGCGTATAGAGCGTCTGGCCATCAATAGCTCTCTTATCTGGCCGGCATCGGGAAGAAGTTTACGTTGTATTTTGGGACATTCAGCAAGGGGCATCGTTTTGAGCGTGAAGGCACCGTGAGGACAAACAGCGACACAGTGACCACAGTTGATACAGGATTCTTCACCATTTTCCATCAGAGTAGGGAATGCGTCTTTATCCGTTAAGACAATAATCTGCGCCGGGCACTCCTTTGCGCATATACCATCACGTTTGCATTTCTTCTGGTCAACTGTAAAAAGGCTCATATTCGTTTCCTTTGCGGTTAAAAATTTTAGACTAATATTTGCTTTGCTCATTCGCATCATGACTTCCCCGGACGCCGCTTGACTCTGGTTTTTGAACGCTCTTCGGCCTTTTGTTTGAGCATGGGAACCACGAAAAGCGTATAGAACGTCAAGAGCAGAAAAAACGCGCCCATGACAACGGCGAGCCAGTAATTTTTAAAAAGCTCGTTGCCGGCGTAGTCCCTGCTGACATCAAAAAAAATGCCGAGAAGCAGTCCGGTAAAGACGATAATCACGATCACAGGGATGGTGTATCCCATAGGAATTTTAAACGAACGCTCCTTTTCCGGGTATTTTTTTCGAAGCCTGATCACGCAGGTGGCGGCCACAACATAAATGAAGCACTCGAGCGCCGCAGCCATCATGATGAGGAAGAGATATTGACCCGTATAAAGTGTCGCCAAGCTGATCGCAAGCGCGAACCCACCAAGAGCGAGGATAGCAACCCATGGCGACGCGTATTTCGGGTGCAGTTTGCTGAAGATGCGCGGCAGCACATTGTCCCTTCCCATGGCGTAGGAGAACCGCGATGTGTTGAGCAGGCCCGAATTAAACGATGTGACCGATGCCAGTATGCTCATCCCGATGAAGGTGATAGTGCCCGCTGTGCCGAAGAGGTTCGTGCCGAAGAGGATGTGCGGGATAACCGTGCCGCTGGCCAGCTGCTCTTGCGTGAGGCCTGCGTACATGGCCACGATGAACATGGCGTAGGTGATAGACAGCAGGACAATTCCCCACATCATCCCTTTGCCGACGAGACGGTAATCCGTGGTCTCCTCAGCCAGGGGGGCAACCCATTCGAACCCGACGTACAGAAATACGCCTACACCGGCCGCCTGAAAAATATTTTCCAGGGTGAATTTCGCGCTCTGCGCTGCAAGGCTGAAGTTGATGTCATGTGTGGCGAAGGTATAAATCGATACCCCGATCATGAACGCTACCATGGCGTAGGTCATAAGGTCCTGTAACAGCCCGGTGATAAAGACACCCCTGAAATTAATGAACATCACAAGGAGAATGAAAAAAAGCATCCATAAGAGTTTATCGTAATAAGGGTTGATGATCTGGAAGGAGCCGGAAAGTACGCTGGACAGGAGGAAGCTTTCGGCGCCTACCATCGCTATCCCGAGTACAACGTAAAACATACTGATGATGATGGAAGTTCGCTCATTGAACGCGTGCTGGATGTAGAGCTTGATCCCCGCCGCCGTCGGGTATAAAGAAGTAAGTTCAGAAAAACACATTGCTGAAAGCAGGCACAGAAATCCAGCAAGTAATATGGAAATCCATGCGAGCTCGCCCACTAAAATAGTGGCCACCTGAATGCCCGCCAGGTAGCACGACGTCGCGATGGCCATACCCGTAGCTGTTGAAATGATGGTCCGAAGTTTCAATACTTTTTTTAATTCAGTCATGGTCTTCTCCTAGGCATCCGGCCAGATAATCATAGTGATGGCGTCGAGCCTGACTATGTCCTCCTGGCTCGCCTTCACGCGTATTTCCCCCTGAAGATATTTTTGAGAAGGATTGAGATCCCCCCAGAACATGTCGCAGAGGTACTCACTTTTCGCGCTCACAATGATATCGGGCGCGCCTACCGCCCCTGCCTCGAAGGAGACTATCTCGCCTTTTACGCAGTTCATGGTGAACTTGTCCTCCGTGTCGTCAGCATTAAAGTGGATGAGCTTCGACCAGTCCCGCTGCATTTTCCGAAGCCTCTTGTTGTCGTTGCACTGAACCTGATAGTCCGCCAGCGCTTCAAGAATATCCTGTTTCGTCGCCATTAGTATCCTCCCCTTTTGATTGCTAGAGTGTTAATCGTTTTTGCCCAGACCCGCTTCTTTGGAAAGCTCCTTCATGGAATCCTCCAGAGCGTTCAGCACGTAATCGACCTCTTCGGGTGTAATCACCAGCGGCGGCATGAGGCGACAGATACTGGGATCGTTGCCTGTGTAGATAGCGATGACTCCCCGTTCCGCCATTTTTTTTGTCAGCCGGGGACCGATGGATTCGTTGGTATATTGCAGCCCCATCATAAGGCCCTTCTGGCGCACTTCCAGAAGGAGCGTGGGAAAATCTTTTATCAAACGGTCGAAGCCACTTCTAAATCTCTTGCCCATTGCATTTGCATGGGCCGACAGATCATTTTTTTGAATATAATCAATTACCGCCATGCCCACCACGCAACCAAGATCGGATCCGCCGAAAGTGGAGAGATGGATAAAGGGATGAGGAATGAAAAAATCCTGAATCTCTTGTTTGAAAATTGTCGCCGAAATAGGATAAAGGCCGCCACTGAGCGACTTGGCCACGGTCATGATATCGGGCACCACTCCCCAATGCTCACTTGCGAACATCTTTCCCGTTCTTCCGAAGCCTGTTTGAATTTCGTCGAAAATAAGCAGAATCTCATGTTCATCGCATATCTTGCGGACCGCCGGCAGATAATTATCGGGCGGGATATTGATGCCTCCCTCTCCTTGAATCGGCTCGAGGATGATGGCTGCGGTATCATCGGTGACAGCTTTTTTGAACGCTTCAATATCGCCGAACGGAATCATCTTGAAGCCCGGTACGAGCGGCTCAAAGGGCTCTTTGTAGGACTCGCGACCAATAGCAGAGAGAGCAAACCCGGTATGGCCGTGGTAGGCTTTCTGTGTGTAGATGATTTCTTTTTTCATCGTGTAGCCGCGGGCAATTTTGATTGCGGCATCATTGGCTTCTCCGCCGCCGACGCCGAAGATAGTGCACGCGAGATCCCCGGGAGTGATCTCGGCTAGTTTTTTGGCCAGGTCCGCCTTCGGTTTCGAACAGAGAAGGAACACGCCGATGTCATACTTGTCCAGGGCATCCTTCAACGCTGAGATGATTTCATTATTGCGCCTTCCGACATTCATGATGCCGGACCCCGTCTGGCAATCGATGTATTTTTTTCCGGTAATGTCCCAGACGCAGGCGCCTTCTCTTTTGTCCTCAATAATATCCAGACCGGCTGCTTTAATCGTGCGCACCTTCATCGGGCTTAGATACCTGGAAAAATCCGACAGCGCGGTTTCTTTTACTCTTTTCAAATCCTGTTCCATTGGACACCTCCCGGGGAAAAGATTTTATCCGATCTTCATAGTGGCCTCTTACTTTGTAAGCATTCAAAAATTAAGATTTTATTTTCTTTTGTCATTGCGAGGAGTCCCTTGGACGACGTGGCAATCCCCATGCTATCAGTGGCTTATGAGATTGCCACGCCGCCTGAGAGTCGGCTCGCAATGACAATTGCGAAACAGTCTCACAGCACCCTGAAGGGTATCTGCGACATTGTTTTGAATGCAACTTGGCATAAACTATAAGAAGTTCTGTCTTGCATGTCAAGGAAATCTTGGAGAAATCTTGGGGACATTAAATCAGTTGGATCTGGTATCAGCCATGAACTGCATTACCCAATCGCGCCCGTTTTGCGGTGGATGATGTGAAACGGAGTTGCGTGTCAGCGTTAGCGATTGCGACGGACATTTATAGGAGCATACGCCGCAGCCTATACAGCGTTCAGCATTGAGCTTAGCAACCTTGCCGTTCTTATTGTCAAGCTCTCGGGGCCTGCCGTCCTTGTCTGTAACAGGAATCTTACGTCCTTTAGCAGACGGCTCGTCCAGTAAATTCAGGGCTTCCATCGGGCAGCGCTTGACGCATAAACCACACCCTGCGCAGGTGGATTGGTTAACCGTGACGCGGAAGTTTGAGGGAGTCAAGCTGCCTGCATGCCCATACTTGTTCAAGGCCAAAAACCAGATGCAACAATCACGGCAACAGTTACAAATAGTATCAGGCTTCTCCTGCTGGTTGGAGATACCATGGATAAGCCCCAATTCAGCAGAACGCTGAAGTATCTCCTCAGTCTCCTGCCGGGTGATCTCCCTGCCCATGCCATTTTCCACAATATAGTGTCCCAACTTATCGAAATGCAGGCAGACTTCCGTGGGATACTTACAATCCGGGGAATCCGGATCAAGGTTGTTGGCATGCCGGCAAGGACAGTGGCTCACCGTGAAGTACTCGACTTTATCGAATATCTTGCGCACTTCCTCATAGGGCAGTACGCCGCTTGTATCCTCGATAGTGACTTCTATCGGCAATACCCGCAAGCCTTTCTCTTTAACGTTCTGCCATGTTGACATTAACCCGCCGGTCAGATACTTGTGTTGAAGCGGCCCGACACTCAGGTCATATTTCTCGCGGCGGCCGGGCCAGCCAAAACCACGGTAGATAAAAAAGATGTCGTTTAAATAGTAGCGTTCTTTGTTCTCTTTAGCCTGTTTATAGACAAGCCCTCTTGCGGCAAGCGCGTCGAGTTTCGGGCGAAGCTCATCTGCGCTGATTTTGGTTAAATCCGAAAGTTCCCCCATAGTCTTTAGCGCAAAGGGCATGCCGGTGAGAAGTAATGCCTCTTCGGGTGTGTAACGCGCGGCGACATAAGGCAGCAGGACATCCGCATCCGGCACGCCATACCAGCTCTGCTTGAGCCACTCAATAAATTTGGTATAAGTTCTTCGTTCCTGTTCTGTCATCGGGCGTGAATTGGTATCCATCTATCTTGCCTTCTCCTTATCCAAAACAGCGTTCATGCTTCCCGTCCGGTACCCGGTCAGGTCGAGCGCGACATAGAGATACTTCAATCCCTTGAACTTTTCCACAACCTGCCACCGGATTTCCGGTTTGGCAAGGCGTTCTATTTCCTGCTGTTCCACCTCGATCCGTGCGATATCCCCGTGATGACGGACCCGCACCTGGCGAAAGCCCAGACTTTTGAGAAACTGTTCCGCCTCATCCAAACGCGTCAGGATGGCAGGATCGATCCTGGTTCCATAGGGGATGCGCGAGGAAAGGCAGGCGAAGGCAGGCTTATCCCAAGTTGGCAGCCCCATCCGGCGCGACAGCTCGCGGATCTCCTGTTTGGTAAGACCCGCCTCGCGCAGCGGGCTCCGAATACCGAGCTCTGCGGCCGCCCGGCCACCGGGCCGGTAGTCGTTAAGATCGTCAATGTTCGAGCCGTCGGCGACCCAGTCTATGCCCCGCTGCTTGCCGATCGCAACGAGTTTGCCGAAGAGCTCCCGCTTGCAGAAATAGCAGCGGTCGGGTGTGTTGGCCGCGAAGGCCGCGTCCTTGAGTTCGTCGGTTTCAATCCGCAGCACGGTGATGCCTAGCCCCCCGGCCGTCTCCATGGCCTCTTTAACCTCCGAGTCGGGATAGGTCTGCGAGGAGGCCAGGACGCAGACCATACGATCATTAATGACCTCTTTGCCCACAGCCGCAAGCAAGGCGCTGTCACAGCCACCGGAATATCCGATCACCACGCCCCCCATCGCTCTGAGCAGCGTGCGGAGCTTTTCTAATTTTGAATCTATGGTTTCCATAACACGTTTCCGATGTAGACATTACCCGAGACAGCAATTAAATCATCGAGGGCTGGCGTCAGCCATATAGTTTTTAAGCAGGCTAATCATTAAGTCGGCGTTTTTGCGGATACCGGTTGTTATCTCTTCCATACTCAAAGGTTTTTCCGTCAGGCCATTACCGAAATTATCAACGGAACAGGCAGAAGCATAGGAGATACCCAACTCCAGCGCGACTGCTGCTTCGCTGGCCATTGTCATGCCCACAATATCGGCAAAATTAGACATCATTTTGATTTCTGCTTTTGTTTCCAGCCTTGGGCCGGGCACTTGCCAGTAAGTTCCTTTTTCGCTTGCCGAAATTTTACAGTTTCGCGCTGCCTTGATTAGTTTTTGGCGCACTTCTTCATTTAATGTGGGAGTGATATGTACCACCCTATCTTCATGAATGGTCGGGGTAGCGGTCAGCACAATGAAATCGTCGGGAATAACAATCATTCCCGGGCACAAATCCTTTTTTAATGAACCTGTGGAGTTAATTCCCACAACTTCGATTACGCCTAAATCTTTAAGCGCTTGTAAATTCGCGGGATGATTGATTAAATGTGGTAAAATGTAATTATTGTCATCATTGCCATGCC
>JBAXON010000052.1:0-14547 GCA_037133255.1 Deltaproteobacteria bacterium | reverse complement strand
GCACGTTGCCTACAAAATTATCCAGGTCAATCTCAACCCAACTGCGATATTTCAATCCTGTCTTTAACCCCATTTTTTAAAATCCTTATGTGACAAAGTACGATGTACCTGTCATTTCAAAGCGAAGCGAGAAATCCCGATTCCGGGATTGCCACGCCGCCTGAGAGGCGGCTCGCAATGACAAAGGTGGCATGTCATCATTTTCTGGTCATCGTAAAGACGCCATCCCAGGGTTGCGGTGGGGGCTGCTCTTTTAAGGTTTGGCAGCGTTCGATATACAGGTTAGAGACAAAATCGCCAGCGCGGATAGCTAATGCCTGCTTAAATTGCGCTATTGCCTCATCCCATTTTGCTTGCCGATAAAGTACCAGTCCCTTTTCAAAGCTGGCAATAAAATCTTGCAAGATAGCTTCATCTTTCTTTTCGCCCAGCAGTTCCATGATTTTGACCGGTTTATTTTTCCCTTTGACTCGGACTAAGTCCAACTCACGGCAGCAAACACTATCCTGCACCGCGGAATAAGTAAATTCGCTGATAATAATATTAGAGCCGTATTCTTTATTGATGCCCTCCAATCGAGAGCCAAGATTAACCATGTCTCCCATTACCGTATAATCAAAGCGCATTTCAGAGCCCATGTTACCGACAACCATTTCTCCGGTGCTGATACCGATGCCGATGTCAAGAACAGGCCTGCCTTCCGCATCCCACTTTTTCTGCAGCGTGTGCAGTTCGCTCATCATTTCCAGAGCTGTCAGGCAGGCTCTGCGGGCATGATCGGGCTGATCCAGCGGCGCGCCAAAGACAGCCATAATGGCATCACCCATGTATTTATCGAGCAGGCCTTCATATTTAAAAACGATGTTGGTCATGGCCGTGAGGTATTCATTAAGCAGGCGGACAAGTTCTTCCGGCGTTAGTTTTTCCGAAATTGTGGTGAAACCGCGGATGTCGGAAAACAAAACCGACAGATCCTTTTTAACGCCGCCGAGCTTGAGTTTTGTCGGGTCTTTAAGCATTTCATTGATGACGGAGGCTGTAAGGTAGTACTGAAAGGCGCCCCGTATTTTCTTCTTTTCCCGTTCTTCCTTGATGTAGTGATAAATCGTGATGCCCAGATAAATAGCAATCATCGTCAGCACTGGATAGACTAAAGTAAGCCAGATGTTGAAAGCATAAAAAGCCAAGAGGTTGACGGCAATAAAGGAGCCGATAATAAGAAGGGCGATAAGCGCTCCTAAAGCAGCGCGCAGGCGGGTGATGATTAAGGCCATCGCCAGACCAAAGGCAATAATGGCGAGAATATCAACCAATCGAATCAGTGATGAAAATATTAAAAAATTCGAATGGAGGATATTGTCAATGACATTGGCATGAATTTCCACTCCGGGATAGACAGGGCTAAACGGCGTGACTCTCAAATCATAGACAGCTGTTGCCGTAACGCCAACCAGAACAATTTTACCTCGCAGTTTTTCCGCCGGTATTTTACCCTGAAGAATATCATGGATGGAGTAATGCGGGAAAGTTTTAGACGGGCCCATATAGTTGATCAGCAGCCTGCCGCGATCATCGGTGGGAATGGTGATATCGCCTAGTTTGATACTTTCGACACCGTATTTTTCCAGATTTAAAGAGAGCGTCGGCCAATCCAGATATTGAGAAAGCAGGGAAATGGCCAGTGACGGGTAATAATTATTCTGGAATTTAATAACCAGCGGCGACCAGCGCATAGTGCCGTCAGTATCCGGCAGAGTATTAAAATAACCGCTGTTTTGAGCCGCCGCCGAAATATTTTTTATATTGACCTCAGGGGCATAGGCTGTTCTAATCCTTTGGTCATCGGGATTTTGAGTAGGCGAGTTAATTATCTGGTAGCGGGAATTGCCGATGAGTTCAGCTCTTGAAGCAATGTTTTTTCGGGCTAAAACCATGTCTTCCCCTGTGCCGGTATAAAAATAATATCCCAGAGTAACATTTTTGGCACGGGCAATTGATCCGGCAAGTATTGCGTCAATATCGGCAGTTTCCCGTTTTTTGGCAAGCAGAGCAACGGAGGAGCCATTGATACCCTGTTTTTTCATTTCGGCAGATAACTCATCGATGGTTCTAAGGCTGGAATTATGATCAGGTTCAGAAAATACTATATCAAATCCGATAGCCTTTACCTTGTTTTCCTTGAGTTTATCCACCAATCTGGCGATCACTGTGCGCGGCCACGGCCAGCGGCCAATCTCCTTGATGCTTTCATCATCAACAACGGCAATAACTGTTTCGCCTCCGGTAACCATTTTCCCCCGGGCGACCATCCGCAAATCCAGCGTTTTGAGCTCAATAAAGCGCAGGAAGCGAAAATCAAGAAAAAAGAGGATAAGCGACAAAACAATTATGAAAACAGTTATTTTGAAAGGTGATACCTGCAAAATATTCAGAATTTTTTGTTTCATGATTTGGCCTTTCGTCTATATCCGGTACAGACCAGTTGATTTTCTTTGTAATCATATCAAACCACTGATGAAAGTCAAGTTATCTGTAATTTAAATATCTGTAATTAATGTTAATCTTTGCTTGAAAGATTTTTTTTTTTGAATTATACTAAAGCCAATCTCAGTATAAATATAAAATCACTCAAAAATCAGGAGGAAGAGCAAATGTCGAGAGTAAAAGCTGGAGATGTTTTGAGGTGTGAAGTTTGCGGACTTGCTGTAGTTGTGGATGAAGAGTGCGGATGCATCACGGCTGAAATTATTTGTTGTGAAGAACCAATGATGAACAAAGGCCCGGCCGTGCGAAAAAAAGTTGTGGCAGCGGCAGCGCCAAAGAAAAAAGCCAAGAAAAAAGAAGTTAAAAAGCCCACTGTCAAAAAGAAGAAGCCCACAAAGAAATAATTCAGCAGGTTGATGTGTCCACCGCATGTTTGGATTTAGAGGCTAGAAGAGCAAAGATGTAAGTAAGATTTGAGGCGCTCATGAAAAAAGAAGAAAAAACAGCTAAATCCAAAACCAGTGTTGTTACCCGCAAGGCAGGCTCGCTTCGACAAAGCTCAGCGCAGGCAGCAAAAAAAGCGCAGGCAGGCAAAGCAGTAAAGTCTGGGCCGGCAGAGAAGGCGCTGCGCAAGGTGGCAGAAAAGATCACCCGGGAAGAAACGGCACAAAAGCCTCTGGACATCTCCAAAATGTCGCCTGCGCAGATAAAACGGGCGCTCCATGAACTGCGAGTCTATCAGATTGAGTTGAACATACAAAATGAGGAGTTGAAAAGTACTCAGGTTGAATTGGAAGCCTCGCGGGAAAGCTATTTCGAGCTCTACAATCTGGCGCCGGTAGGCTATCTCACAATCAGCGAAAAGGGATTCATTCTCAAGGCTAATCTCACCGCCGCCACTCTGCTGGGCTGCACCAAAAGCACACTCGAAAACAAACTATTTAGCCTTTTCATCATTACAGAAGACCAGGACATCTACTACCGGCATCGGAAAGAGCTTATTGAAACCCATCAGGCAGCCGCGCCGCAGACTTGCGAACTGAAGATGGTTAAAAAAGATGGTACTGCCTTCTGGGGTCAACTGGTAACCACCTGCATGCAGGACGATAAAGGCGCGCCAGTATTGCGCTCTGTACTCACCAACATCACTGAAAGCAGGAAGGCCGAGCAGGCAATCCGGGATAGTGAAAAAAAGTTCAGGCTCGCTTTTGAAAATTCCAGGGATGCTATTATCTGGGCCAACAGTGAAACCGGCATCATTGCAGACTGCAATTCCGCAACCACGGAGCTCTTTGAAAAGACTCAAGGGGAGATTGTCGGCAGCCATCAGAGCAGCCTGCATCCAGCCGGGAAGGCTCAATATTACAGGGAGATGTTCGCGGACCAATCCCAGGACATGCGCAGTGGTGTTGAAGCGGAAATTATTACCGGCAAAGGCGCCATCAAGACGGCTACCATCAACGTGACCAACACAGAATTTGGAGGGCAAAAAATCATCCAGGGTGTTTTCCGCGACATCACTTCCCACAAGCGTGCGGAAGAAGATAGGCGGGGCCTTGAAGAACGCCTGAATCGTGCCGAGAAGTTTGAAGCCCTGGGGCTGCTTGCAGGCGGTGTCGCTCATGATCTTAATAATGTCCTGGGGATAGTTGTAGGCTACGCGGAACTGCTGCTTAATGAAGTAGATGAAAAAAGCACGTTGAGAAAAGATGTGGTCACCATTATGGAAGGGGGCCAGAAAGCGGCAACAATTGTGGATGATCTGCTGGCTATGGCCAGAAGAGGTGTGGTCGGCAGAAAAGTCCTGAACTTAAACCAACTGATTAATGATTTTAAAAAATCTCCGGGTTGGGAGAAAATACTTTCCTATAACCCATCTGTGCAAATTAAGGCCAATCTGGAACCGGATCTGCTAAACATCTCCGGTTCTTCCGTCCACCTGGAAAAAACTTTATACAATCTGGTTTCCAATGCCTGTGAGGCCATGGTCAACGGCGGCACATTAACCATTAAAACAACCAATCAGTATATAGACAAACCTATCTCGGGATATGACACTATTAATGAGGGAGATTATGTTGTCCTTTCTGTATCCGATGAAGGAGAAGGCATATCGGCAAACAATCTGAAACGCATTTTTGAACCATTCTACACGAAGAAAATCATGGGCAGAAGCGGCACAGGGCTGGGGCTTCCGGTTGTCTGGGGTACGGTGAAAGATCATAACGGGTATATTGATGTTGTAAGTGTTGAAGGCAAAGGAACCACCTTCACCTTATATTTTCTGGTTTCTCGAGAAGATATTGCAACCGAGGCTCTGATGATACCCATTTCTGAATATCTGGGTAATGGCCAATCCATTCTGGTAGTAGATGATGCAGAGGATCAACGGAATCTGGCGGCACGCATACTCAAGCTGCTCAATTACAATGTATCTTGTGTTGCAAGCGGAGAAGATGCAATCAAATATTTAAAAGAACATAAAACAGATTTACTGGTCTTAGATATGATTATGGATCCGGGCATGGACGGATTGGATACTTATCGGGGCGTTCTGAAAACAAACCCGAAGCAGAAGGCGATTATTGTCAGCGGTTTTTCTGAATCTGACCGGGTGCGGGATGCCCAGGCTCTTGGTGCCGGCGCATACATTAAAAAGCCTTACATCATGGAAAAGATCGGGCTGGCGGTAAAGAAGGAACTGGAAGGCAAAAGATGAATATCCAATATCCAACGCCCAATTTCCAACAGATGAAGGGGAAAAATGTTTGGTGGAACAAGCGGAGCGGTTCCACCAAACAATGCGATAATCGGTGGATGCCCGGCATACGAGAATATGTCGCAATCCCATAAGCCGTTTATAGTATTGGGATTGCCACGTCGTCCAAGGGACTCCTCGCAATGACAAACAAGGAAGAACAATGACTTCCTTACTTGGATATTGGAAATTCAAATAATAGATATTCGCCGGGTCGGTCGCGTGCCCTTCAGGGTAGACCCGGCCTACACGGCGCAAAACATAATGTTGTAGGCCGGGTCACCGACCCGGCGGCGAAAGATCAGATATTGGACATTTAAATAACAGGGGAAAACGACATGAAAAAAGTGCAAAAAGTCTCTAAATCGAAGGTAGGCCGTGTGGCCTCACCCGGCGCAAAACCCAAAAAAGAAACCAAGGTCAAAAAGGAGATTAAGATAGAAGAGACAAACGAGAAAACCCCTGCCAGTTTTCCTATCGTGGGCATTGGCGCCTCCGCCGGGGGGCTTGCAGCCTTTGAGGCTTTTTTCTCCGGCATGCCCACCGACACCGACGGATTCGGCCAGATCACCGAAGGCCCCGGCATGGCCTTTGTCCTGGTGCAGCATTTGGCGCCGGATCATAAGAGCATTCTCACCGACCTCATCCGTCGCTACACCCGCATGCAGGTATTTGAAGTGGAAGACGGGATGCAGGTTATGCCGAACTGCGCCTACATCATCCCGCCCAATCGCGACATGGCTTTCCTCAACGGCACACTCCAATTAATGGAACCGGCCGCCCCGCGCGGGCAGCGTTTGCCGATTGACTTCTTTTTCCGGTCGCTTGCCCAGGATCAGCATGAACGCGCCATCGGCGTAGTCCTTTCCGGCACAGGCTCTGATGGCACATTGGGCATTCGAGCAATCAAGGGTGAAGGCGGCATGGTCATGGCCCAAAACCCAGCATCTACCGAGTATGACGGTATGCCCAGAAGCGCCCTTGGTACAGGGCTTGTGGACTACGAACTGCCGCCGGCGGAGATGCCCGCCCAAATCATCGCCTATGTCGCCCATGCCTTTGGCAAGCTGCAGCATGCAGGCATTATTCCCGCGCCCAAGGCCGAAAACGCGCAGAAGAAGATTTTTATCCTGCTGCGCGCCCAGTCCGGCCACGATTTTTCCCAGTACAAACTATCCACGATTAATCGCCGCATCGAGAGGCGCATGGCCGTAAATCAAATCGCCACGATGGAAGCTTACGTCAAGCATTTGCAGCAGACACCGGTAGAGGTGGAAGCTCTCTTTCGCGACATGTTGATCGGGGTTACCAGTTTCTTCCGCGATCCTGCGGCATTCAAAATAGTTGAACAAGAAGTCATCCCGAGGCTTTTTGCCGGCAAGAGCGCGGAGGCCGTAATCCGTATCTGGGTGCCGGGCTGTTCCACAGGAGAAGAAGCCTATTCCCTGGCAATACTTCTTGCCGAAAGGCAGGAGGCGATGAAGCGCAGCTTCAAGGTGCAGGTTTTTGCCACCGACATTGACGGCCATTCCATCGCCAGTGCGCGTACCGGTCTCTATCCGGCCAGCATCAGCGCTGATATCTCCAGGGATCGGCTGACACGCTTTTTTGCAATCGAGCAAGAAGGCGGCTTCTACCGCATCCACAAAGCCATCCGTGATATGCTGGTTTTTTCCGAGCAGAATGTCATCAAAGACCCGCCATTTTCCAAGCTGGACATGATCAGTTGCCGCAACCTGCTTATCTATCTGAACGGCGATTTGCAGAAGAGGATCATCCCCTTGTTTCACTATGCTCTGAACCCGGGATGTTTTCTCTTTTTGGGCACCTCGGAGACCGTGGGAGAATTTGACGATCTTTTTGCCGCGCCTGAGCGTAAGCAGAAACTGTATCAACGCAAAGACGATTTTCACAGCGCGGGACGCGCCAATCTTGGCCGGTTTCTGCCGCCCATGACGGCAATTGACGTCGCTATTCCACGGGGCGCAGGAAAGTTACCCGCCCTCAGGAAGCTGCCGCTGCGCGATATTACCGAACAAGCGCTGTTGCAACAAGTAGCCCCGGCAGGAGCTCTGGTCAACAGTCGTGGCGACATTCTCTACCTCCACGGCCGCACCGGCTTGTTTCTGGAACCAACACCTGGCGAGGCGGGAACAAACAACATTCTGAAAATGGCACGAGAAGGATTGAAGCGAGAGCTGACTACGACTCTGCACAAAGCCATCGGGACAAAAGACATCGTGCGTTCCAATGGATTACGCGTCAAAACCAATGGCGATTTCACCACCCTTCACCTGACCATACGTCCGGTGGCTGCAGGCCAAGCCGAGTCAGCCGAGGCGCCCTTGTACCTGGTTATTTTAGAGGAAGCACCGAATCAGGTCACCCTGCCTGCAAAAACCATGGACGATGCGCCTGTAGGCCTCGCGCCCTCACGCGGCAAGAAAGCTACATCCCCCAAACCTGGCGCAGTTAACGAAAAAGCGGAAGCCCGTATCGCGGCGCTCCAGCAGGAACTGCGGGCCAAGGAGGAATACCTTCAGACCGCCAATGAGGAGCTGGAAACATCAAATGAAGAGCTCAAATCTTCCAATGAAGAGATGCAGTCGGTCAACGAAGAGCTGCAATCTACCAATGAGGAGTTGGAGACATCCAAGGAAGAACTGCAATCGGTAAATGAAGAACTGGCGACAGTCAACTCTGAACTGCAAACCAAAGTAGGGGATTTGTCACAAGCTAATAACGACATGAACAACCTGCTTGCCGGCACGGGCATCGCTACTGTTTTTGTGGATCATCAACTGCGCATCCTGCGATTCACCCCTACCGCTGCCGCGATTATCAACCTGATCCAGAGCGACGTGGGCAGGCCTGTGGGTCATATCGTTTCCAATATGAAAGGATACGACCGCCTGATTGCCGATACGCAGGCGGTGCTGGACAGCCTGATTCCCCAGGAGGTGGAGGTGCAGACGATAGAGGGCAAGTGGTACACGATGCGCATTATGCCCTATCGCACAATGGATAACGTGATTGAAGGCGCGGTAATCACCTTTATGGATATCAGCGACATAAAGAAGGCGCAGATGGCGCTTAGCAAAAGCGAGCAACAGTTTAAAAAACTGTTTGAAGAAGCGCCTCTGGGCATTGCTTTGATTGATTCACTGACGGGGCATATCTATGAGGCTAATCCTGTTTTTGCCAATATCACGGGCAGAACAGTGGAAGAAATAAAGCTTATCAACTGGATGAGCATCACGCATCCAGATGATATCCAAAACGAGCTCAATAATATGGTGCGGCTGAATGCCGGGGAGAGTAGCGGATTCACGATGGAAAAACGCTATCTTCATCGTGATGGGTCTGCGGTCTGGACTAACATGACGATTGCACCGGTGATAGTCGCAGATAAAGCGTATCCACGTCATCTCTGCATGATAGAAAACATCGACGAAAGCAAGCGGATGCGGGAGGATATAAAAAACAGTGAAGAGCGTTACCGGACCGTGGTTGAGTTGTCGTCCCACGCGATTGCCATTCACCGGAACGGGAAAATAATTTATGCCAATCCGGCAGCCGTCCAGATGTTTGGCGCAAGGTCTGTGGAATCCCTGATAGGTAACCCTATCCTCGACCGACTTCACCCGGATTCCCATAAAGCCGTGATGGAGCGGGTGCAGAAGGTGATCAGCGAAGGCGGCAAAGCGCCGGCGGTTGAGGTGAAATATATCAAGCTCGATGGAACGGTATTATATGGGGAAGCCGTGGCTACACGGATTCTATACGATGGAGTGCCGGCTGTTTATGCTGCCATTATAGATATCACCGAGCGAAAGGCGACCGAGGAAGCGCTGCGCAAGGCCAATGAACTGCTCCGCCTGGCCGTGGTCGTGCGCGACGCGCACGATGCTATCACGGTTCAGGATTTGGATGGACGCATCATCGCCTGGAATCCGGGAGCTGTGCGGATGTATGGCTGGAGTGAAGCCGAGGCGCTGGCTATGAACGTCAGCGAACGTATCCCGGAAGAGCATCGCAAAACCGCGATGGCCAAGGTGCAACAGCTAAGCAGGGCGGAAATTCTGGAATCGTATCTCACCTACAGGATCGCCAAAGATGGTTCTATCGTGGAAGTCTCAATAATCTCCACAGCTTTGGTCGACGAAACAGGAAAAGTGTACGCGATTGCGACAACGGAAAGAGCAAAAGGAAAATAGTGTAGGCCGGGTCACCGACCCGGCGGAAACCATGGTTATATAGATTATTCGCCGGGTCAGGTGACCCTGCCTACAACAAAAATTAATATGTAGGCCGCGTGACCCCACGCGGCGGCAAATAAGGTCATGATTTATGGCTGATGAAACCAACATGCCGAGGCGATTGCGACGATTGTCAAACATCTGGCAATCTACCCCCCGATTCTTTCTCACTTTGTGTTCGGCGGAACGTAAGCGGTGCCTGGCATCTGATCGCGTTCATTCTGCGTTTATCGAATTCATGCAGGGTAGCCCTAAACGATATGGGTGGTCATGTGGCGAATATGTGTTGATGCCCGATCATCTCCATTATTTCGCCGCGCCTTTTCCGGATGGCGTGACAATGGGCGCATGGATAAAAGCAACAAAGGCATTTGTGCGGACAGGCGCAAAAGAAGGGGGATGGAATTGGCAGAAGGGTTTTTTTGATCATGTTTTGAGATCGAATGAATCTTACGCGGAAAAATGGGAATACGTGCGGCAAAATCCGGTGCGGGCAGGTCTGGTAACAAAGCCCGATGATTGGCCGTTCCTGGGCCAGATTGACATTCATGAATTGTAGGTTTTGCGCCTGGTCAGATTATTCGCCGGGTCAGTGACCCGGCCTACAACAAAAATTAATATGTAGGCCGTGTGACCTCACACGGCGTAAAATATTCGCTGAGTGTTGGATATTGGACATTCAAACAAAAGAGTGAACTAGATGAAAAAGACAATCAAGAAAAATGGTTCCCCGACACATCTTACTCTGCGCCAGCGGGCAGAAGAAATCGCCCTGGAAACAGCGGATGTGTCGCCGGAAAATATTGATGGTCAAACGCCTGCGGAAATACGGCAGACACTCCACGATATGCGTGTCCACCAGATCGAGCTGGACATGCAAAAAGAGGAGCTGTGCCGGGCACAGGCAGAGATCGAAGCCTCCCGCGCCCGCTACTTCGACCTCTACGATCTGGCGCCGGTAGGCTATATTACCTTGAGCAAGCAGGGGCTGATCCTCGAGGCCAACCTCACTGCTGCAACTCTTTTAGGTGCGCAAAAGAAAAATCTCAGTAAACGCAGCTTCTCTTGGTTTATCCTCAAAGAAGACCAGGATATCTACTACCTGCATCGCAAACTGCTCCTGGAAATAGGTGAGCCACAGGCATGCGAGCTACGGATGGTGAAAATGGACGGGCTGTCCTTCTGGGCGCATCTGCAGATAACTGCGGCGCAGAACCCCTCGGAGAACCCGGGGCAGGCTGATGGCAAGCCTGTGTACCGTGTCGTCTTGAGCGACATAACCTCGCGCAAAAAGGCGGAAGAAACTACTCATCAGGCCAAAGAAAAGCTGGAAGAGACGAACCGCGAACTGGAACAGGCTCTCGCGCGAGAGCAGCAACTGGCCCGCACGGATGGTTTAACCGGCATTTACAACCGGCGCTATTTTTTTGAGCTGGCCACGCGGGAATTCAGCGCCGCCCTGCGCTATTTGCGGCCGCTTTCTATAATATTGTTTGACGCGGATAACTTAAAACAGATCAACGATTCCTTTGGACATCAGGTAGGCGACAGGTTGCTTGCCCTGCTGGCAAAGACTGCCGCTGAACAGCTACGCGCTGTTGACGAGTTGGCGCGTTACGGCGGTGATGAATTCATTGTCCTGCTGCCCCAGACCAGCGCGCAGCAGGCGTTTCCCATTGCCGAACGCATTCGCGAGCAAACCGCAGCCATACGCATGGAGACAGGCAGAGATCCGTGTGGCGTTACGCTGAGCATGGGCATCGCCGGGACGGAAGGCGAACCGGGAGATTCAAGTATTGAAGCTGTCATTTCGCGCGCGGATAAAGCTTTGTACCAGGCAAAAGCAGAAGGCCGCAACCGGGCAGTGATATACGGTGAAGAAAAGAAAAAGAGTATTGATAATGTTTGATGGCTACTTGGTATAAAATAAGCTGAGAGGTGGTTGAATTTCCGGCAGTTTATCGCCTTCATACAAAACTTTTTCCAGATAAAGCCCGGATGGCGGAGCGGTGAACCTTGCGGGAGCATCTGAATAAGAACTGAGCATCTTGAATATGTCACCTGCCGTAAAATTACCCCGGCCAGCCTCCACTACAATTCCCACGATGCGTCGCACCATCTTCCACAGAAAATGAGAGCCGACAACCCGCACAGCGATTAGATCGTCAAATTCCTTGAGCTCCACTTTTTCAATATTCACTTGAGTGGAGGTATCTTTTTCCATTCTTTTGTCGGCAAACGAGGCAAAATCGTGGAAGCCCGCAAATAAGCTCAATGCCTGCTGCATCTTGCTTAGATTGAGATTGTCTTTGATCCACCAGACATAACGCTTGCCAAAAGCAGTGCGTCTTTTGGCAATAAGATAAAGGTAGCTGCGGCTCACAGCGCTATGGCGGGCGTGAAACCGTGGTGGCGCGTTTTCCACTTTTAATATATTGATACCGGCGGGCAGATTATCGTTAAGACCGATGCGCAGTGTCTCGAGGTTGAATTTTTTTGCGCTCTCCAAATGGGCGACCTGCCCCAAAGCGTGGACTCCGGCGTCGGTGCGTCCGGCACCCTGAACATCGACAGGCGTACCGGAAAAATTTTGCGCGGCGGTAATCAGCGTGCCTTGAATGCTTTTCGCGTTTTTCTGGGTTTGCCAGCCGCTGTAATTAGTGCCTTCGTATTCCAGGACAATTTTGTATTTATTCGTCACTGCTTTTTGTCCTGATTTAATTTATCAGGCTCTATTATATTCATTGCCGTAATCGCTTTTAACAGAGTGCCGCTTTCCGGATCTATGGAGCTTAGCTCCGCGCCGGGACGCAGGGTTGTGATTACCGCCTGCCCGATAATTTTTCTTCCCTCTTTGCCCGTTATGTCTTTTGTCCGAATACCCCAGATGTTGTGAAAAATAAGCGCACGGCCACTATTTTCGCCGATATAAAGCATCACATGGCCTTTACGCCAAAGCAGGCTGAGATAAGGGACTCCTTTTTCCAGAATGATTTTTTCTTTTTGCTCGGGATCAAGACCTTGCAGGTTTACATAACTTCCTACTTCTTTAACTTGATCTTCCGAATGCCGGGGCAGCCAGATACCGAAAGGAGCAAAAAAATCCCGGGTCATGGCCGAACAATCGCGGTTGCCGTAAAGCCCGCCCCAGCCGTAAGGCTCACCAATCAGTTCATTGGCAATCTTGATGGCATTACGTGAGGTTAAGCGCAGCGGCTTGACCGCGGAAAGTTCCATTAAAACAAAACCATGTCGAATCACGGCATTGTTGTTTTTATCGGTAAAGGCGGTAAGCACTTCCAGCTTCCCCGCTGTTTCCTGAATGAGCGGAAAGATATAACCAAGCGATGCCTTGAGAATAAAACTATCGTCATCATCCAGGATTGAAGTTTGATCTTTGATAATAACTGCGTACCTGCCGCTCTCCCAGGTTTTAATAAAATCAGGACTGACTCTGGCAAAATCATCGGCAGGTATCCAGCCAAAGGTAAAAGATGTCTCCACCAATGCCCATGATTTATCGGCACTGATGTGGCAGACAAAAATCGGCGTATTTGCGGGCACTGACGACCTCTGTAAATTATCAAAAGGCCAACTGGAACTATCTCCATTAGAACTGTTAAAATGCGGTCTTTGTGTGGGAAGCGAGCGCAGATTGGTTTCTCTTGTTGTAATGGCGGCGTAACCAGAGTTGGGATAGTTGTGCAGAGCAGCGTTTTGTTTGTGTTTTTTCAACCAATCTTTGGAATGTTTCAGTTTGTTTTCACCAAACCCGAGATTTACACCAAACTTGGTGAAATCAAGATTCACCCTTTCCGGTAGGGCATAAAAGGGCTGGCGCTGATGCCAAACGGAAAAATACATGATGTTGTAATCTTCATCAAATTGAGCTTGAGCATCGCCTGTCAGAAGATCCCTGGCCTTAATAGATTCGTCTATATAAGCGGCATGATCCTGACGAAGATCAACGACATCTTTTATGGTTTCCGGCGCAGAAACGCAGCCGGATAAGGATAAAAGCAAAATGGCAAATATGAAGAACCTTATTTTCACAGAAAACACCTTTAACGATATTGTCGGTTCTTATAGACTTATTTTGAGTTGTACGCAAGATTAATTGGTATAATACCAAGTAAGCTTTCAAAAACTAATATTTTAATGTATGAAAGCACCTTGGCATAATACCAAGTAAGCTTTCAAAAAATTCATAGTTGTTTTTTGAAAGCAACTTGGTATTAATAATTTTGTGGTATATGAAAAAAAAGACTGGTATAAGGAACAAGTACAGTTTCGCTAAATTTGATCGCCGGGTCCGGCAAAAAGGAGTTGAAAAGTGCAAGATTTTGTCCCCAAAAAAATATTTTTTACAAAAGGTGTAGGTACGCACAAGGATGAATTGCATTCCTTCGAACGTGCGCTGCGTAATGCCGGTATTGAAAAATGTAATCTGGTACAGGTTTCCAGCATATTCCCGCCGCGTTGCAAAATGATATCGAAAGCGCAGGGGCTGAAACAACTGATTCCCGGCGCGATTACTTATTGCGTCCTCAGCCGCTGTTGCAGCAATGAACCAAAAAGACTGCTGGCGGCATCGGTTGGTTGCGCGATTCCCGCGGAAAAGTCTTCTTATGGATACATTAGTGAACATCACGCCTACGGACAAACCGAGAAACAGGCGGGCGATTATGCGGAAGATCTGGCCGCCGCGATGCTTGCCTCCACTTTGGGCATTGATTTCGATGTTGATGAAAGCTGGGATGAAAAAAAGGAGATTTTTAAAATCAGCGGCAAGATTGTCCGCACGCTTAATGTGACTCAGTCCAAAATATGTAAAGATAATAATTTTACAACAGTAATCGCTGTAGCCGTGTTTGTTTTTTAAAGATAAAGGAGCGCGTTAATCATCAATGGGAATGGCAATACCGGAATTAAAAACGCAGGATGTCGGAGGCGCAAAGCTACCTTATCTGCACTATGAAGGCGGGCCTTCGCCAATTATTTTTGTTCACGCGACAGGGTTTATGCCCTGGCTTTGGCATCCGCTCA
>JBAXON010000051.1:0-14666 GCA_037133255.1 Deltaproteobacteria bacterium | reverse complement strand
CGCCCTACAGATTGCCTTAACGAGCTCGTTAAGCGTTACGCGTTTCCCACAACCCCCGTTGAAGACTTGACCGGCCACCCCGGGAGCTGTACACGCCCTGAGGTTCATATCTATAATGTTTTCTATATAGGTAAAATCCCTTGAATGTTGTCCATCTCCGTAGATAACAATCGGCTTACCGTTAAGCATTGAGGTAATGAATTTCGAAATTACTCCGGAGTAGGGGGAAGAGGGATCCTGTTTAGGTCCAAAAACATTGAAATAGCGGATAGCAACAGTCTCCAACCCGTACAGGGCATGGAAAAGCCGGCAATAAGACTCCCCGACATATTTGGTCAGGGCATAGGGTGAGAGGGTATCTGGAGGCATGTCTTCCCTTTTGGGCAACTGATTTGAATTCCCATAATAAGAGGAAGAAGCGGCATAAACCACCCTTTTGACACCGGCCTCCCGGGCAGCCATGAGGATGTTTAATGTGCCTTTGATGTTGGATTCCTCGCTTTCCAACGGATTGTCAATGGAACGCTGAACTGAAGGAATCGCGGCCTGGTGCAGGACGTAATCCACGCCTTCCGCTGCGTCCCTTGCTTCCGCCTGATTTCGAATATCACCGTAAATAAACTCGATATCATTCAGGAAAGGCATAATATTTTCAATCTTTCCCGTCGAGAGATTGTCGATGACTCGCACCGCGTTCCCTTTCTCGAGAAGTCTTTCAACCAGATTTGAACCTATAAAACCGGCGCCGCCGGTAACCAGATATTTAGCCATGTTTTTATTGTTTCCTTTCTTGCTTGATAATGGAGTTGCCTCCTTGACTGACTCTTTAAGACATAGATCACAGTAAGTATGAGACTCCCTCACATCAGCTCTAAAGTCTTCCTTTTTGCCGATACTTACACCGCACCTGCAACACCTTATGATCAACATCTCTTTCCCCTCTATAAAAGCTGACACGCCTCTACCACCCAAATATGAGCAGATCTCCAGCCCCACAAGTATCTACAGGCACCAATATTCAATGCCTTTCTCTTGAGCCTCGATGGGATTAAACATGCCCTTGACATCCATAATAATCGGGAGGCCATTGCGGCACAATCGGGCGATGCTGGATAACCCGAGATTTTTGTAATAGCTATGGTTCACCGCAACGATGACTGCGTCGGATCCGGTAAGCTCATCTAACTCCTTAATCTCCAGCTGATGATGAGACAAAACTTCCTTTTTGTCAGCCAGGGGGTCGTGAATGTTGACCTCTATTCCGTAATCCAGAAGTTCTTTGACGATATCCATAACTTTCGTGTTTCGAATATCAGGAACATCCTCTTTAAAAGTCAGACCCAGAATGGCCACCTTTGTTCCCTGGATCTGTTTTCCGGCTCTCATGAGAGTTTTGACTGTACGCTCCGCAACATACTTACCCATGCCATCGTTTATTCTTCGGCCCGCCAGGATGACCTCGGGATAGTAGCCAAAGGATTGTGCCTTGAAGGTAAGATAGTAGGGATCCACGCCAATGCAATGCCCGCCGACAAGGCCGGGGCGAAACGGGAGAAAATTCCACTTAGTTCCGGCAGCCTCAAGCACGCTGTTTGTGTTAATCCCCATTCGCTGGAATATAATAGCAAGCTCGTTCATCAGGGCAATGTTCAGATCTCGCTGTGTGTTTTCGATTACCTTTGCCGCCTCGGCTACCTTAATGGAGGAAGCTAAGTGAATTCCTGCCTCCGTTACCTTCCCATAAACGGAGGAAAGAAGCCTGGTTGTTTCGTCATCAGAACCGGAGACAATCTTTACGATCTTATCCAGGGTATGTGTTTTATCACCAGGATTGATTCTCTCCGGCGAGTAACCGACGGTGAAATCCACGCCGAGCTTTAACCCGGAAGTCTTTTCAAGAATGGGCACACATACCTCTTCTGTCACCCCCGGGTACACTGTTGACTCATAAACAACACATGAACCTGGCGCCATGTGCTTTCCTGCTATTGTTGATGCACTGACCAAAAGCCCCAGATCTGGTATGTTCTGAGAATCTACGGGTGTCGGCACTGCTACAATGATAAACCGCGACATATGAAGAGATTTTGGATCGTCAGTAAATGTAACTTTTGCCCTGGCCAGATCTTCTTTGTCTATTTCCCTGGTTCTGTCATAACCTGATACCAGCTCCTGAACCCTTTTTGGGTCGGCATCATATCCAATAACGGAAAAATATTTGGCCAGATGAACGGCCAGTGGCAAACCCACATAGCCCAGACCAACAACAGCTATTCTATCCTCTTTATTTTTTAAAAGATCGAATGTGACCATAAATTAACCTTTCATGTACGTTTTTCTTTATTTTCAAGACACAGATACTGCTAATCCCATCAGCAAATGCCGTGCCATCAGCTTTACAATACATGTATAATTAAATCATTTCAGTGCTTTATCAATGCCTAAACCTCAATTTGTCAGGGCAGTTGCAGGAGGGCGTCGTCTCATTACGAGAGGAAAAGCGCTTTGTAACGTCTCATTCCCCGCATTTTAAACCTTATTGCCTCATTTTGAGGCAATATCATAGCAGTAACTTCATCGTGGAGATGTAAAGGCTTTGGAATTTTTATGCTGGTAACGTGAATACCACTGAAATTACTAGGTAAATAAAATATTTTCGGTTAATGGCACAAATTGTGCGAAGAATATGGCACCGCACCGGTAGCGGATGGCATAACAAGACGCAACAGACTCTAACAGAAGAATCGAAAGGACCATGGAGACATTTCAAAATCAATTTGTGTTGCTTACCTTCGATGTGGAAGATTGGTTCCAAGTGGAAAATTTTAAGCCCTGGATACCGCAATCTACATGGTCATCATATGAACTGCGTGTGGAAAAAAGTACGCATCGGCTCCTTGACCTGCTCGATGCAGCGGGCTTATGCAAAGCCACATTTTTTGTGCTGTTTTGGATTGCACAGCGACTGCCGCACCTCATCCGGGAAATCCATGCACGTGGACACGAAGTGGCATCTCACGGATGGAAGCATGTGCGCTGCGATCAGCAAAGTGCGATTGAATTGAAAAATGATCTGGAATACAGCAAAAAGATGCTGGAAGATACTATCGGTGCTCCGGTCTATGGATACAGGGCTCCGAGTTTTTCCATTAATGAAGATGTTTTAAAAGTCATTGCTGAATGCGGCTACCTTTACGATTCAAGCTTTAACTCCTTTTCCTTACATGACCGCTACGGGAAGATCAACCTGGCAGAGAAGGAACGTAAAGGCATCTCCGCCAAGGTATCGGATTGTTTTTATGAGCTTCCGGTGAGCAACATGCACCTTCGCCAACTGGTGTTTCCATTGGGAGGCGGGGCCTATTTCCGTATGTTACCCTTTGCATTGTTTAAAACAGCCACAAGGCAGGTTATAGACCAAGATGGCGCCTTCCTTTTTTATGCTCATCCATGGGAACTGGATCCTGATCAGCCAAGAGTCAATGAGGCTGGTGCCTTTGCACGTTTCAAACATTACGCGAATCAGAAAAGGACAGCGGGTAGACTGAAAGATTTCATCATGTTTTTTAAAGGCCGGCACTTCTGTTCCTGCAGCGATTATCTTCGTATTCAGGGTGCCGCCATGACAACATTCACCAGTTTTCACGAAGACTACAGCATCGCGGATTACATACAAATCGAAAAGGAATATTCCCCGTATGAACAAATCAAAATCCCGACGCAAGCAATCTTAGACACTCCTTACTGCAACAAAACTAATGGATCGCTAAACCAGGAACAAGATGAATTGTCTGACCGGGGATACGGCCTCATCCTAATGAGACAGATTATGGACAGCGTGAACTATTTTAAAGGCATCGGAAGTGATGACCATAATGAACTGGTTATGGAGAAAAAGTTCAGCGGCAAGATATCAAACAAAAGAGGGGAACCTTACGATTCGAGATTAGCCCTGGGAAGTAGCCTTGCCGGCATCAAAAGCATTAGAAAGCAGTTCACCGCGCCGGCTCAGGAAATAGAGAGGGAATTGGAAATCCCGTTCTTTGCTCATCATCTCCTACTGGCCATCATCGAGGCCTTTACCAATGCAGTTGAGCATGGACACAATTTTGATGAGCGCAAAACAGTGTGGATACTTTTAAAAAAAGATGATTCCGGTCTCGTCGTGCGCATTACAGACGACGGAAAGGGTTCCGGCAACAAACAGCTGCAGGCGCAATAACTAAATAAGTGAGGAAACTATGAAAGTACTTGTAATTGATGAAGAAATCCCTTTCCCGATGAACTCCGGCAAGCGTCTTCGCACACTTAATCTACTGAAACCGCTGGCGAAACGTCATGAGATCACCTTTCTATGCCGCTATCACGAGGATACAGACAAACCCGATATACAGGCAATGGAGCAATGCGGCATCCGGACACGGGTAGTGCCGCATCCGATCCGAAAAAAGGCGGGCTTGAAGTTTTATTCGGCCTTGCTTGCCAATCTGGCATCAAAGGACCCCTATTCCGTCACCAGTCACTATTCAAAACAGATGATGGAGGCAACAGCGCAGATTCTGGCAGAAAGACCGTATGACCTCATCCATTGCGAGTGGACGCCCTATGCCGTTAATTTGAAATCGTTTCTTTCTGGCCCCTCTGTGGTCGTGGCTCACAACGTGGAGTCCCTGATCTGGCAGCGCTACTTTGAGGTGGAATCCAATCCTTTTAAAAAGGCTTATATCTATCTGCAATGGAAAAAAATGGAACGCTTTGAATCAATGGCCTTCCAAATGTTCACGCAGACGGTAGCGGTATCTGATCAGGACAGGCAGGCAATTGAACAGTGGATTCCGAAAGAGCGGGTTTCGGTCGTGGAAAACGGTGTGGACGTCTCGTATTTCCAACCTTCATCCGATAAAAGTAAACCATTTTCCCTGGTGTTCACAGGCGCGATGGACTGGCGACCCAATGTGGATGCCATGTTTTATTTTATCGATGAGATATGGGCGCGGGTTCTACGGGACTACCCGCAGAGCACCCTCACCATCGTGGGACGAAATCCCATGGCCACTCTCAGGGACCACGTGCAGAATATGGAATCCGTGAAACTGACTGGAACGGTCGATGATGTGCGTCCGTACCTGAACGCCGCCCAGGTCTACATTGTTCCATTACGTGTAGGAGGCGGCTCCCGATTGAAGATCCTTGAGGCCTTCTCTATGGGGTTGCCGGTAGTCTCCACATCCGTCGGGGCTGAAGGCCTTTGTGTGACGCAGGGGCAACATGTCCTGTTTGCCAATGACCCTCAGAACTTTGCTGATGCTATCGGAGAACTGTTTAATGATCAGCTATTGAGAGAACAGCTTGGTGAAGAAGGGCAACGTCTTGTCCATGAGCACTACCGCTGGGATTCCCTGGCAAGAAGACTGGAGGAGGTCTGGGAAAAAACACTTGAAAACAAAAGGAGCGAATCATGAAGCCGCTAATCATGCATATCCGTGCCAGTAACTTTTTCGGCGGTCCCGAACGTCAGATCCTCGGGCATCTTACGGCCAGCAGCAATGCCGCACACCGTGTCCTGACCTTTGTTGAACGGGGAGCACCAAATGCCTTCCGAGAACGCTGTATTGCCGAAGGAATCAAAGTGAACACCATTTTTACACAAAACCCCTTCGCTCTTTCCGTAATAAAGGCGCTAAGGAAAGTATTCAAAGAGACTCGTCCGGATATCATTTGCTCACATGGCTACAAACCAACCCTCCTGACACTCTTGGCACGGGTGGGACTAGGCATACCGCTGATTATCTTTTCCCGTGGCCGGACAGGTGAAAACGTGAAGGTCCGGTTATTTGAGTTCCTTGAACGAATGGCGATGCGTTTTGCCGTCATGATTGTGCCGGTCTCCGATGGTCAGGGCGACGAATTGATGAGGGCTGGCTTGGCAAGAAAGCGAATGCGCGTGGTCCGCAATGCGATTAACGTTGGCCGGATGGAAACTGCTGTCGCTAAAGCGGATCTCAAGCGACAGGAGATGGGCTTTGCTCTCGATGACGTTCTGATTGCCACATCGGGACGGCTCAGCCCGGAAAAAGCGCAGAAAGACTTGATCACCGCCTTTTCTATCATCAGTTCGCGGCACCCCAAAGCCCGGCTCCTGATCGTCGGAGACGGCCCTCTGAAAAATGAACTGGAGCAATGGAGCAGGGAAAAGGGCCTTTCGCAAGTACATTTTCTCGGTTTTCGCGGAGACATGGATGAAATCATGGCCGCAATCGATCTCTTTGTGCTTCCTTCCCTGACCGAAGGGCTTCCGAATGTAATCCTCGAAGCATTCGCCTGCGCCAAGCCGGTGGTGGCCACAAACGTAGGTGGCGTCCCCGAAGTAGTGACGCATGGAGAGAATGGTCTTCTGGTTAAACCCGGACACCCTGCCCTCCTGGCCATAGCCATGGAGAAGTGCCTGAAATCGCCGGAAACAGCGAAGATTATGGGCGAAAAAGGATTTCGCAAAGTTCTGTCGGAGTTCACATTTGCCAGCCAGGCCAGAAGACTCGAACAGATATATTTTGAAGTTATTGGCCGTACATCTTTAAATCGTGCTGATCCCGTCCTGCACGTTGAAATGAAATATTGAAGAAAGAGGATTATACCATGGATATTTACACCCCCCTGTGCCGAAATGTGGTGGCCCCTCTATGGGCGCTGAAGGAATCAAGTCCCTATCTTAGGCACCTTAAACTTCTGGAAGCGTCTCAGTACCTTCCTCTTGACGAGATCAGGGTCAATCAGCTTGCCCGACTGAAGGCTTTGCTGGTTCATTCCTACAAGAACAGCCCCTACTATCGAAAAAAGTGGCAAGAAATCGGGTTTCATCCGGAAGACTTGAAATGCCTCGCGGACATCGAGAAACTCCCGCTGCTGACCAAAGATGATATTCGGATCGAAAAAGACCGGATAGTGGCTCGTAATATACCCGCTGCCAACCTTATACAGAGAGAGACCTCCGGATCCACCGGGGTTCCTTTGCACTTTTTCGTGGATGAGGCAAGCCAGCAGTTCAAGCGGGCCTGCACTCTCCGCAGCAACCAATGGTCGGGCTGGCACTTTGGGGAAAAGGCTGCCGCTATCTGGGGAAACCCGGACCCCGGGAAAAGCTTCCGCTCATGGCTCAGGAATATCCTGCTGGACAGGTATGATTATCTGGATACACTGAAAATGGATAAGGCCGACATGCTTATCTTTTACAACCGGCAGATCCGAAGAGCGCCAACGCTGCTATTCGGCCACGCCCATTCTCTTTATCTTTTTGCCCTGTTTCTGGAGAGTGAGGGTCTTGCCGTCTTTCCGGTCAAAGGCATCATCAGTACGGCCATGGTGCTGCACGATTTCGAAAGGCGAAAAATCGAATCGGTTTTCGGCCGCAAGGTCAGCAACCGCTATGGGTGCGAAGAGGTGAGCCTGATCGCCAGCGAATGCGAGGCCCACGAGGGGCTTCATATCAACTTGGATAACCTGATTGTGGAACTGATAAGGGATGGGAAGGAAGTGCCCTCAAATGTACCCGGGGATATTGTGGTGACTGATCTGAGCAACTATGGAATGCCTTTTATCCGTTACCGGGTGGGAGATGTGGGATTGATGTCCGGGCAGAACTGCTCCTGCGGCCGTTCTTTGCCGCTTCTGAAACGGGTGGAAGGACGTATCGCCGATTACGTGATCACCCCTGAAGGCAGTTTCATCTCCGGCATTTCACTGACAGAGAATTTTACTACCCTTCTGCCGGAGGTCCGGCAGATGCAGATCATCCAGGAAAGAATCGACCTTCTGGTTTTCAATATTGTCCGTGGAGCGGACTTCAATAGGGCTTCGGAAGATCGCATTGCCGCCCTAGTAAAGGAACGATTCGGGCATAGAATGATGTACCGTATCAATGAGGTAACTCATATTCCCCAGGAAGCCTCGGGAAAATACAGGTTTTGCATTTGTAAGATAAATCATGAATTTAACTGACACTGAACATTTAGGCTTGAATGATTTGCGCATGGATGAAACTGTTTCTCATGGTAAAGAAGAAGAGACTCCCAATCCCATGCTATGGTGGACGATCGGCTATCTCTTTCTCTTTATCTTCAGGCCCTATGAGACACTGATCCCCCTGCTCGGAGTTATTCATTTTGAGCGGATTTATATGATCTGCCTGCTGGTGGCTCTTTTCCGCTGGCCGGAGAAGCGTTATATCCCCCATAGGATCAACTATGCCTTGCTGGCTTTTTTCGGCGTCCTTTGCTTTTCATATTTTATTGCCTACATTCCCGCCAAGGCCGAAGACATCATCTGGGAATACTTCAAACTCCTCGTGCTGTACTTTGTTATCATCATGAGCGTCAGAAACGAGAAAGAATTCTGGAAGCTGCTGCTGGCATTCATTGTCATCATGGGTCTATACATCGGCAAATCGGAGTGGGAATTCTTTATCGGAGGAAGGCATGTCTACCGCATGGGTATCAAAAGACTCATCGGTATTGATGATACCAACGGCTCGCCGAACTCATTTGCAGCTACCATTGTCTATTCCCTGCCATTTGCCTGGGCCATGTGGAAAACCGCTGAGATCCCTCGCATAAGGATCGGTCTGTTCTGCTATCTGGTCATGGCGCTGGCCGGTGTTGCCCTCACCGGGTCAAGAGGGGGAATGTTGAGCGTTCTGTTCTTCTTCCTGCTTATCTGGCTGCGAATGAAAAAAAAATTGATCGGGCTTATATTGATGGTCATGATCATCAGTGTAGCATGGGTATTCATGGGTGAAAAACTTCAGGAGCGATTCCAAACTATCTATGACGACAAGATCAACGCTTCGGCTAGTGAATCTGCACATGGCAGAATAGAGGGGCTGTTGAGGGGTGTGGAGCTCTTCAAGCTTCGTCCCTTCTTCGGATGGGGGGCAGGAAACTTTCCCTACGCGACCTATGAAATTGGGGTCACAGACGGAATGCAGTCGCATAACATGTATGGCCAGGTTATCGGCGAACTGGGTGCCGCAGGATCTATTTCCTTCCTGACTATTATCGCAGTCATTTTCCTGTCCAGGCGGGAGGTTCTCTCACTGTCCGCCACTGCTAATGACAATAGTGATGAAGATGAGGAGGAAAGCGCCGGGAAGGAAAATCTGCTTGCGCTGACGGCCTTGGCCTGCACAGACGCCGTTGTGCTTCTGCTGTTTCAGGGAAATTTCGGTCACAATCTTTACCGCTACAACTGGATCATGATCAGCGCTTTTCTGGTTCTGGCCAGCCATTTTTCCTGGAGGGATGAAGAGATTGAGTCATCTGAGCATCGTTAACAATAATATATTATTATCTTATCTCAGGTAAATATTTTATGGGTAGTGTTATTAAGTGGAATGCCTTGTCGGGTACGATTCTATACATCGTGAATGTTATCATTGCATTTTTTATGAGCCCCTTTTTGCTGCATTCTCTTGGTAATCGCGACTATGGTCTTTGGGATGTAATGTTAGGAATTATCGGGTATATGGGGTTACTGGATCTCGGCATGGGACCCGCGTTGGTTAGATATGTGGCAGTAGCCGAGGCCGACAAAAATTACTCTAGATTGAATATATTATTCAGCTCAGCGTTTTTCTTTTTTTTGTTTGTCGGTGTAGCGGTTCTCGGAATTTTATCGCTGTTGAGTCACTATCCAGCATTGGTGCTGGGACCGCAGATTCATGAAGTCTCATCGATTCGCTGGGTCTTTCTGATCGTCGGCGTCAACCTTCTGTTGCAATTTCCTGGGACTGTTTTTGTCGGCACCCTGATGGGATTGCAGCGTCATTATTTAATTAATTCGGTCCGGGCTTTTCTGACAGTCGGTCAGGCGCTACTCATGGTTGCGCTGATGAAAAAATATCCGGCATACGGATTGGTTATACTGGCATCAATAGAAACCTTTGGCTTGGTTGTTCAGTATTCCCTGTTCTGCCTGCTGTTCATGACTTCACGTGATCTACCCAAGCCCTCGATACAGGAGTTTTCATTGAAAACAGTCAGGGAAATGTGGTGGTTTGGAGTTAAGAATTCAATTCTTATGCTGGCGTCCAGATTACAGAAGCAGACTATACCGTTGGTGATCGGGCGTGTACTCGGTCTGCAGACGGTGGTGTTCTTTTCACTTCCAAACAGGCTGGTGGAATATGGTCGTGGGTTGTCGATGTCCATGGGATTCCCGCTCATGCCCTACTTTGGCGTTCTGTTGCAGTCGAAGGATGTTGCGGATATCCAACATAACTGGAAAAAGACCTCTTATGCACTTCAGGTTGTCACCCTTGGCATGGTTGTTTTTCTATGGTTTTCCGGGGAACCATTTTTGAGAATCTGGATTGGCCCGGAATATGCGGAAAATGGAAGATGGGTTCTCAGGTTTCTGATTATGGGCCTTGTAGTTGAGGCTGTTTCTCCCAATGCGGGAAGATTGCTTATCGGGGCTGCCAAGCATGGGAAAGCAGCGAAAATATTGCTGATAATTTCAGTTCTGTTTATCCCCTGCGCCATCGCTGGTGCGTATTTGGCCAATGTCGCCGGTGTCGCTGCAGCAAGTGCTGTCGCTTCATCGTGTGGCGCTTTTGTGATGCTTTTTCTGGCATGTCGTCAACTTGGAATAACTGTAAAGGAGCATTTGCGGGACACAGTAGCGCCGCTTGTTTTACCACTGACTGTGACAGCGTTCTGCCTCTGGATAATATTCAAGGCCTGGCCGCCCCTATCCTATGGAATTATTTTTTCCGGATCACTGGCTGCATTGTGCCTGTACTTGGTCATGGTAATACTAATGCTGAAATATTACAGAAATCAGACTCCAGTTTGAGTCTGCAGTATGAAGAGGCGTACACATAACTATATGGAGGTGCCAATTACATGATGGATACAAAAAAAATTACTCCGAGAGTTTCGGTGGTCATCCCCTGCTACAATTACGGCTGTTATCTACCGCTTGCGCTGGATTCAGTTTTGGGGCAAACATGGCAGGATATCGAAGTCATCGTTATCGATGATGGTTCGGCAGATAATACGCCTGATGTTATCAAACCGTACTTGACTGATTCCAGAGTTCGTTACTTCCGCCAGAAGAATTCGGGCGTGTCAGCGGCTAAAAATAGCGGGATTGCAGAAAGCCGGGGAGAATTCATTGCGTTTCTTGATGCTGACGACCTTTGGTTTGCTAATAAAATATCGGCGCAATTGCCGCTGTTTGCTGCCCCCGAAGTCGGCGTTGTTTATTCACGGCGTAAATGGATCGATCCGCAGGGGAATGAGAGGCCGGGGAACGAGCGAATTCTTCGACGTGGTTTTATTCTTGACTATCTTTTTCTTGATAATTTTGTCTGTTTTTCCTCTTCCGTAGTTCGGAGAAAATTATTAGAGAAAGTTGGCGGGTTTGATGAGAGCCTTCCTGTGGGTGAGGACTTCGACTTTTGGCTGCGCCTTGCCGCTCACTGTAAATTTGATTTTGTTGACGAGGCTCTGGTGAAATACCGTACCGGTCATGCGAATCTTACGAAAAACAGCTGGAGGATTTATGAGTGTGCGCAAAAAATAAGAAGCAAATCACAATTGAATCCGGAGATTATGAACAAATTATCGCCATGGGTACCAGGGTGTGCTTGGGCGAATAGCTGGACATATATGGGCAATTATGCCCGTTCGCAGGGTGATCGTTCAAAGGCTATGAGGTACTTAATGAACGCAATCAAGATAAAACCCCTGTTCCTGCCGGCCTGGAAGGAGATAATAAAATGTGCAGTTTTTCAGAACCACAAAAAGTGATGGAGATAGCCCTTAATGAGAACTAGAAAATTGCGTAAAAGACTTGAGTCGTTGTCCAATAAAAAAGAAATCAGATTGTTGGCTATTGTCTTCTTTGCTTTCATGACTTGCGTGATGATGATTGGTCATGGAATGGCTGGCAATTCTTCATCAATTCAAATGCCGTCTGCCGATGGACCACTTCCTTCTGAGCAAATCTCCATTTTATCCCGGAAGTTTGTAACAAATATCGTGCATATCCCCGGGGGACACTACCCTGTTCCAATTATCTGTGAAAAAGACAATACCGAATACATTCTTGATAGGGACATAACCGCAGACGGCACGGCAGTTCTGGTCCGTGCATCTAAAGTAGTTATCAATCTCAACGGCAATACCATCACTTACAATCAGACCATTCCGGGAGAGGGAGTTTATATTGACGTGTGGAACAAGACAGATATTGCCATCACCAATGGAACAATAATTCAAGGTGCGGCAATGTCCGAAGGGGATGTGTATGGGGGCGGTAACAATCCTGTCCGCTCAAAAGGTCTTTCTTCCAGGTTGCAAATTGCCTTGATAAAGGCGCGCTACGGCGGCAGAGATGTAGGTGGATTTTATGTTTCAGCGGCAAACAGTATTTTTGAACAAAATATTCTTGAGGATACCTGGACGATCGGAACATTTAAAAACAGACATCAGGGGATTGATGCACTTGCTGGTTCAAAAAATAGTTCCCATGAGACCAATAATATTTATCGCTACAACACGATCATCAATTGTCGTCAAAGAGGTATAAACACAGGGAAAAATTCCATAGCCTACGGGAACAAGATTACAATCAACAGCCTGGCAACAAATGCTACCGGCATCGCCCCTGGTTCCGGCAGCAAGATTTATGAAAACACGATAATCGGCAAGGGCGAACATCCGATAGGTATATTCTATGTTTCCAAGGAAGGCGGAGTTGAAATTTTTAACAATTTTATAGATGTCCAGACAACAAAAATTGGCGAAGAGTATGGCAAAAACCCCAAATGTTTTGATTCCAACACCCCCTGCGGCAACTTCGCTGTCGGATTCCGCACAACCTGGCGCGGCAACAACATCAATTTCCATGACAATACCATCATCGTCCGAACCGATTCCGCATACAAGGGAAGGTACTCCCCCACCGGCAAGCCGGTTGTTGTCAACGGGAAGGGACGCGGTCTGATGGTGGCGATTAATGCCGGCGAGAATGCAAGGTTTTACAACAATACAATCACCGCGCTGGACAAGGACGGCACAGGAAAGGCCTATGGCATAGCCTGCACCGGTGGCAATACATCTCCTGATCTGGTGTTTGCAGGAAACACGGTCACCAGTAACATCCTGAACGTTGCCTTGAGTGATGAGTATGGAGCTTGTGCCGGGCATCCTCTTTTTATTAGCAATACGTTCATCAAGGCAGGTAATTATCCATCCTATAAGACCGTTGCCGCCGAACTGGGCGGCTATTTTGAGGCGACAGGTAGTTTTGTGTCTAATGAATATAAGGGGGGCGCATCACAAGAAATCATAAACATCAATGCCAAAAGTAAGACCCGAAAATCGGTCTACTTCGGCAGAGAAATAACGGCCGCTCTCGTGAATGCACCGGCATTTACACCACTCAAGGCAGCGACATTAACTATACAGGATACTGGAACACCATTTAATTCGACTGTGACCACCGGGCCTGATGGCATGGTTAAAACTGTTATCTACGATTATGAACTGCATAATGATAATGGAGCAGGTTCTGCCTCGGTCTCAACCCGCTATCTGTCTCCTCATACGCTCTCTTTACGTATTGACTCAACTCTTTTTACAACCCATAGTAATAGCACTTCCGGCGCATGGGATGCCCTGTCTGCTGAGGGCAGTTACGTACTGCCTCTGTATGATGGGTCAGGGGAAGTGGACAATTCAAAGAAACTGACAATAATATTTTGATTAAGTTAGATAATTTTAAGGAGGAAGAAAACATGCATCCACACCCGATAATTCGCCTGCTCATAGTTGCCCGCTGGCCTCTGGGGGGGATCCGCACCTACATGAAATACACCTACAAGTACTTTCCGAAAGACCGCTTTCAGATAACACTCCTGGCGCCGGAAGAGGGGGAAAGAGAAACTCTGGCGCAGGACATGAATGAGATGGGGATCGAGTGGGTGAAGGCCGCTCGCGTGGCAGGAAGAGACTTTCTCTGCTTAAGAGTATTCCAGCTCCTTGCCCGGCAGCGTTTTGATGTGATCCAGAGTGAGGGGTTCATCTCGGCCGTCCATGTCCATGCGGCCAATCTGTTTCATAATATTCCTCATGTGGTTACCGTTCACGGAATCCTGGAACAAAAATATCTGGGGAGCGGGCTGCTGGGAAAACTGAAGCGAAAATGGCTTCAGTGGGTAATTAACGGGGCGGATGCCTTGTACTCCGTCAGCCTTGATATGCATGACCACGTGGAGTCATTGTTAAAGATTAGCAAGAAGTTGCGCAAGGTGGTCATTCATAATGGTATTGATGTAAGCCGCTTTACCGACAAAGAACTTTCCAGCGATACGTCTTTGAGAAAGAAGCTCGGCATTTCTGATACAACATTCCTAATTGGCTTCCTGGGACGGTTTATGCCGCAAAAAGGGTTTGAGTATCTGATCGAGGCCATGGATATGCTGGTAAAAAGGCACCATGGTTCCCTTGATATCCGGGTTCTGGCTGTGGGATCCGGCGATTATCTGGAAGCTTACAAAAAAAGAGTAGCGGGAAAAGGGCTTGCAAACAGATTCGTATTTGTTCCATTTCAGCCCGATGTTGCGCCTGTTTATGACGCCGCGGATGTGATTGTCATGCCCTCTG
>JBAXON010000050.1:0-14699 GCA_037133255.1 Deltaproteobacteria bacterium | reverse complement strand
AATCTGCTTCCAAAGCTTGCTTTGGGGTTCATACCCGTGATGCCTTGTACCGAGCAGTCCTGCACCCGCAATAACAAGTGATGGTTGCTACACAGTCTCTTTCGCCGTTATGACGAGTATTAAATTTTTACAAGAGCATTAGTTGAAATATGGTCAAACTAATCCAACAATTTGTTTCGTGCTGCCGTGCTGCAGGCCTGCGGATCTCTACTGCGGAAACTCTTGATTGCTTAAACCAGTTGCAATTGATCGAAGTCACAAACGAGCTCCAGTTCAGGGCAACCTTGAGGGCTAACTTTGCCAAGAGCATGCGCGAGGTTAATCACTTCGACCGCCTTTATCATCTGTTCTTTCATGAAATGAGAGTCGATCCGGCAGACATGTCGCAATCAGCGGCACTTGCCCTGCAAATTCGTCAGGCAACAGACATTCTCAGAAAAAAACCGCAGGACAACTCGATGTTTGACGCAGTTGTCGATTTCATTGCCGGCAATCCTCTGGAATTTCTAAAGGAGATGCGGCGCATCCGGACAGCATCGGATTTCGAAACGCAACCGACACGATTCAATCTAAGTCAACTTGGCGATCGTTTTAACATTCTAATGCAGATTACATCAACATCATCTGCAATCGCACAATTACTGCAGGACCCATCATTGGATCTAAACAGCACCGCGCGTACTGACCTTGCTCTCCACTTTACTGAACGGCTAAATGCTGCCCGTTCGATTCTGCTTTATGAACCACGACCAGGCGATCAAAACACAAATAAAGTTAAAGCTTACGAACAACGTTTGAAAGACCTTGGCGAAAGGCCGTTTTCTTCATTCACCCACCAGGAGCTTACGGAGACGAGAGAGGCTATCGATAAGCTGGTGCGTAAGCTGAAAAATAACGTAAGCCGGCGTTTTGCCGTCAAGCATCGAGGAAATCTGGATGTAAAAAGAACCATCAGAAGCGCTGCCCGTTACGGCGGTGTTCCTGTTGAAATCAAATACCGCAGCAAACCTCTGCGCCGCAGCAAAATAGTGACTCTGTGCGATGTATCGGGCTCAGTCTGGGCAGCAGCACGTTTTCTGCTGAACCTGCTCTATTCCCTGCAGGAGTGTTTTGACAAGGTCAATAGTTTTGTCTTCATCGATGATCTGACTGATGTTACGGCCGTCTTTGAAGAAAACGAGATTAACGAGGCCATCAGGTTTGTGCTGGAGGAGGCGGATGTTCATTATAACGCCGCCACGGATTATGGCGTTACATTGCGTCATTTCCAGCGCGACTACATGGATCTTCTGACAAAAAAGACAACTCTGATTATTGTCGGCGACGGGCGTTCCAACTATACTCATCCGGAAGATGCCATCCTGGGGCAGATGAGAGAAAAGTGCCGCCGAGTCATCTGGCTCAATCCAGAGCCCGAACAAATCTGGGGAACGGGTGACAGCGAAATAAAAACATATATGCAGCACTGCCATGAAGTACGTCAATGCTGCAATGTCAACCAATTGATTGCTTTTATCGAGGAGCTGGTTCTTTAAAATTATGGCAACTCTATCAGAACAAATTATAAAAGATATCTCACGCTTTGCCGCGGAGAATATTGCTTCGCGTCATGATTTGTCAGAAAGGGATGATTTTCCCCATGACGTCTGGGAGAAAATGGCCGAATCCGGGCTGTTTAAAATCGGCATTGAACAATTCTACGGCGGCAGTGGCGGCGGATACCTTAACCTGTCTGAGGCCGCAGAAGCGCTGGTTAAAAATGGCTATAATATTGGAATTGCAACATCCTGGCTCTATCAGCAAATCGTCGCCAGATTTATTATCGGAGGTTTCGGTTCGGAGGAACAAAAGCATCAACTTCTGCCGCAGATGGCTTTGGGAAAACTGACAACATCCTTTGCTGTGTCGGAACCGCAGCGTGGCGCACACCCTAAATATATGACAACTGCAGCCATAAAGGATGACTCATCTTACATTCTCACCGATGAGAAAACTTATCTGACAAACGGACCGATAGCAGGCCTATTCATTGTCATTGCCGTAACGGAAGAAGGAAGTCCAAGACATTTTACCGCCTTTCTCGTCCCACGGCAAACTGCGGGATTGACAGTTGGCGTGCGACTGAAGCTTAATTTTTTAAAGCCATCACCTCACGGCAGTATTATACTGAACAACTGCCGTCTGCCGGATACGGTAATCTTGGGAAAAGAAGGCACGGCATATCGGGAGATGGTTATTGCCATGGGCGAAATCGAAGATATTGTCATGATGGGGGTAGCAACAGGAGCAATGGCAGCGCAATTTGCACTGTTGATCCGCACTAATCGCGATGATAATATCGCAACTACGGAATTGCTGCAAGCCGAGCTAGCAGAGCAGGATGCCGCGTTGCAAACTATCCGGACAATTGCATACACGGCAGCGGAGGGTTTGGATCGAGGGAATGCTCACTCTGTATCTCAAGCGATAAACTTTATGGACTTGACCACGGAATTTCAATCAAATATGGACGCAATTATTGAAAAGTTGAGTTTGCAAATTGATACGCGGTATAACTATCTTCGATCTGATCTGACGGCAATGATGGCTTTCAAAAAAAAGATTACACAGCTCAGACAGGCAAAACTGGGACTGGTGGGCTGTTGAAAAACGCTCATCTGCTGTATTGCGCTGCAAACCACACCGCTCAACGTATATCCATATACGTCTCGCGGTTCGGTTTTTGCGCGCCTTGCATCTGAACATTTTTGAACAGCCCAAAAAGAGGTGATATGTTTATGCTCTGGCGGCAAAAAATAGTTGAGTTTTTCGGTCTGAAAAAGAGCATGGTGGCCTTACTGACTATGGTCATACTGGTCGGCCTGGGAGAAAAAATGGCCGAGCGTTTTTTGCCGATTTATCTTATGGCGCTAGGCGGTGGCGCGCTTACCATCGGGTTGCTGGGCGGCATGACTAATCTGCTTTCCGCCCTCTATTCCTTCCCCGGCGGATATTTAAGTGATCGTCTGGGCTACAAAAAAGCGCTGCTGGTTTTCAACCTGATTGCCTTATTCGGTTACAGTATAGTCATTATTTTTCCGTACTGGCAGGCGGTGATCATCGGTGCGATTTTCTTTCTTTCCTGGTCGGCCATATCGCTTCCAGCCACAATGAGCCTTGTTTCCCGCGTTATGCCGCAGGATAAGCGGACGATGGGTGTGACAATGCATTCGCTGGTTCGACGGCTGCCAATGGCTTTAGGGCCAATCATCGGCGGGGTTCTCATCGGCATTTACGGAGACAAAACAGGTGTGCGCCTGGCTTTTGTGGGGGCCTTTTTTCTGGGGCTTCTTTCACTTGTCCTGCAACAGGTTATGATTGAGGAGGATAGCGCACAGGGCGATGCTGAAAAAAGGCCTTCACTTCTCTGGCGTTATATGAGCCCGGCACTCAAAAATCTTCTTGCTTCTGACATCCTCATTCGTTTTGCCGAGCAGATTCCTTATGCATTTGTCGTGGTCTGGTGCATCAAAAATCAGGGAATTACAGCAACTCAGTTCGGGCTGCTTACCGCTATTGAAATGATCACGGCAGTTTTAGTCTATATACCGGTAGCCTATCTCGCCGATCGCTCCACAAAGAAACCATTTGTCGTCATTACTTTTTTCAACTTCACTATTTTCCCGCTGGTTATTCTATTTTCTCAATCCTTTTGGATGATGGTAATAGCCTTCGTTATCCGGGGCTTGAAGGAATTTGGCGAGCCGACGCGCAAGGCCCTGATTATGGATCTGGCGCCGGAAGATAAAAAAGCGGGAATGTTCGGGTTATATTATCTGATTCGAGATGTCATTGTCGCAATCGGTGCCTTTGGCGGCGCATTTCTCTGGCAGATATCCCCCGAAGCTAATTTTCTTACAGCATTTGCCTGCGGACTTGCAGGGACAATCTATTTCTGGATTTACGGAAAAGATCTGGGGCAAAATAAAATCCCTGGATAACACATCGAATTATCCTCCGCTGGCGGGGGATAATCTACATTTCACATCATGTCGGTCTTTAGTTTGGCAAGTTCGACAATCATGATTTGGCGGACCATCTCGGCGGTTTCTTCAACTGAAAGATTGGCAAATTTTTTATAAGGGATTTCATCCAGCACTCGCACAATTATCCGGTGAATGCCTTGGGTATCCATTTTCCATTTTGGCACGGCGATGCCGGTACCGTTTACAACTATTGGTAGGATCGGTACTTTGGCTTTTTGAGCAAGGATAAAAGCCCCCGGTTTAAAAACTTTGATCTCATTGTCATGAGAGCGTGTTCCTTCTGGATAAATACACACAGACTCTCCTGCCGCCAGTGTATTTTCACTGACAATCATCATTTTTTTCGCGGCTTCCTTATCACCTCGAACAAGCTTAATATAACGGTTAAGATACATATTCCAGCCTATAAACGGTACACGGAAAATCTCGGCCTTGGAGACGATTTTGTAATATAAAAAAAGCCGGAAGTGCACCAGAATATCGAGCTGCGATTGATGGTTGGAGACAATCATATAGGTAGTATTTTTTTGATATTTTTCTCTGCCCTCGATTTTCACAAACCAGGTCGGCATTATCCATGTATAGACTGATGCCCAAAAGCAGGTATAGTAATGCAGAAGCCTGAGATGTTTATCAAAAGGAATTGTAAGAAGCCAAATCATAAACGCTATAACGAAAAAAATGGGGAAAGTTATTCCCATAGCAATAAGTAAGTAAGCAGATAAAATTTTCCAGAGCATGTTGCCTCCTTATGCTGTGATCTTTTGTGAAACTAAACAGACTATTATCCAAAAATCAAGGTCAAACCATCAAAACACATTATTAATATTATTACGTTGACACACAATACCATTTTCCTTATACTCGCATCCTGTAAAATTGATATACATGAAGTTTAACTTCATCAATAATATTAAGGAGGTAAGATAAATGAATTTTGCACCAACAGAAGAACAGTTAATGGTTAAGGACATGGTACGTAAATTTGCCGAAACCCAGATCAAACCGATTGCCGCGGAATTGGATCACACTCATCGTCACCCCGAAGAGATCTGCCGTAAGCTTGGCGAAATGGGAATTATGGGAGTATCCGTTCCTACGGAATACGGCGGCGCTGGTATGGACAACGTAACTTATGTCATGGCCATGATCGAAATTTCCAAGGCCTGCGCCAGTTGCGGCGTTATCGTGTCGGTGAATAACACCCTCTACGGTCACCCGGTTAAGACTTTCGGAACTCATGAACAGAAGCTAAAATTTCTCCAACCTGTAGCAGGTGGAGAGGTGGAAGGCTGTTATGGTTTAACAGAAGCTGGAGCCGGATCAGACGCGGCGGCTCTGCGCTGCAAAGCAGAATTGAAAGGTGATAAGTATATTGTCAATGGAACCAAAACCTTCATTACCAATGGCAATGTCGCCCGTTACTGCGTTCTGGCTGCAACTACCGATTCATCCCTCGGTTATAAGGGAGTAATTAACCTCATCGTAGATTTAAAGGAAACCCCCGGTTTTAAAGTGGGAAAGATTGAAGAGAAGTTAGGAATTCTAGCCTCCGGAACTTCGGAACTCGTCTTTGAAGATGCGGAAGTGCCGGCAGCAAATTTACTTGGCAAACATGGACAGGGTTTTCAACAGATGATGGCGGGACTCAATGCCGGTCGGATTGGCATCGGAGCTCAGGCCTGCGGTATCGGGCGCGCCTGTCTGGAAGATTCGATAGCCTATGCCAAAGAGCGTGTTCAGTTCGGCAAGCCCATTTCGGTCAATCAGGCAATCCAGTTTAAGCTGGCTGATATGGCGACGGAACTTGACGCGGCAGAGCTTCTTTTGCTTCGGGCTGCCTGGTTGGAGGATAATGGCCACGATTTTGAAAAGGAATCGGCCATGTCCAAATATTTCGCCTCCGATGTCGCCATGAGAGCGTCAATTGAATGCGTCCAGATCTTCGGCGGTTACGGTTACGTCAAGGAATACCCGGCAGAACGCCACATGCGCGACGCAAAAATCTGCCAGATCTACGAAGGCACCAATGAGATCCAGCGGGTAGTTGTGGCTCGCAAACTCCTTGGGCAGAGATAGCGGCTTATTAAACGTTCCTCGGCAGTTAAGACGGAGTAACTATTCTAGTTTTTCATGGCCAATCCGCCTCGGCGGGTTGACCATCTTTAAATATCAAGGTTATAATATGAGTCTGTTAAACGGTAAGAAAATGAAATTGGCCGTACTTGTAGTAATAATCTCAGCCGCTCTGGGTGCGTACATCTATTATTCAGATCACCACAGCCTGCGGCAGCTACCGGCTTCGATTATTCCGATTGATCAGGGAATTACTGTTGCATATTTGGTGAAACTGCCGCAGGGATATCTGTTGTTTGATACAGGGTATGCCGCTGATTACGCAAGCTTTGCGTCAGCGATTGCAAAAAGAAATATTTCTATTTCGGATATCCGGTATTGCCTGCTGTCGCATCATCATGACGATCATGCAGGCTACATAAATATTCTGCTTAAAAACAACAGCAATATAAAAGTTATAGCGCATGAACGTTCGGTGCCTCTGCTCGCGTCCGGTAAAAACAATACCGCAAATGGCGGCGGCATCGTTAACAGCAGAATTTACGGGTTATTCCGCTTTAAGCAAATAATTACGCCGGAATGGGATCTTTCCTTTCCGCCGTTTACTATGCGCAACAGTGATATTCTTCTGAAAGAAACAGCCATGAATCTTCCTTCTGATACCGGGCGCAATCTGAAGGTTTTGTACACACCGGGGCACACAAACGACTCAATATCAGTGGTTGTTGATGATACGTATCTTCTCTGCGGGGATCTGGCCTCTAACTTTCTAAACTGGGCTGGCGCGTCTCAGCTAACTCTTTTCAATGAAAATGTCGCGCAGGTTTACCGTTCATGGCGTATGGTTTACGGCGAGGGGGTAAAAGTTATAGTTCCGTCGCACGGCAAACCTTTTAGTGCAGACCTTCTTAAGGACAATTTCGATGTATATAAACAGGAAGAACTTGTAAAGTTTTTCTAAGGTAACGAGAGTACCCTATTAATCGTATTTGAAGTATACAAATGATCGTAGACAACTGCTACACCACACAGCATATTTTGCTGTCAGTATTCAATTGGCATACGAGAATGTTATTCCTATAATCCCGTGCCGATAATTGTTAATGAAACAGAAACACCTGATGGTAAAGTGGAGACGCATTTGAAGAAAATAGGGTTTAGCAAATGAGTAATCTGATAGCAAAAGAGTATAAGTCATTTGAAGCAATAAAGCATCTTGCAGAGGATGGTCATGAATTTTGGTATGCCCGTGAACTTGCAATGGTGCTTGAGTACGTCCAATGGCGAAATTTTACTAAAGTATTAGATCGGGCAAAGCTTTCTTGCAAAAACAGTGGATATGCTATTTCTGATCATTTTGCTGAGGTCAGCAAAACGATCGCGATGCCAAAATCTGCCATTAAGCAAGTTATTGAATTCAAACTCACTCGTTATGCCTGTTATTTGATTGTTCAAAATGGAGATCCACGGAAAGAGGTTATTGCATTAGGCCAAACTTATTTTGCCATTCAAACCAGACGACAGGAGGTAGCGGACTACTTTAATCAACTGGATGAAGATAACAAGCGTTTGGTAATAAGGGGTGATATTAAACAATGGAACCAGATGCTTGCCGAAGCAGCGCACAATGCAGGTGTTATGAGCGATGAAGACTATGCCGCTTTTCAGAACGCTGGTTATATGGGTCTGTATGGCGGAATGAAAGTCGAGGATATTCATAAAAAGAAAGGGTTAAAGAAAAACGACCGAATTCTTGACTTTATGAGCAGCACAGAATTGATCGCAAATTTGTTTAGAATATCTCAAACTGAAGAAAAATTAAAAAAAGATAAAGCAGCATCCGCGGATGCCGCTAATGAAATCCACTTTATCGTTGGCAGAGAAGTGAGAGGCACGATTGAACGCGTGGGTGGTACAATGCCGGAAGATTTACGCACACCAAGCAGAAGCATCAGTGATGTTGAACGAAACCAATTAAAAAAGCTTAAACATTCACCAAAAAAATTAATGCTTGATGAATGATGAGATGTGCTATGGTTAAAAGACAAACATCCGCAACACAGGGGTTATCTTGGACAAGATAAATAAAAAAGAACTCAGTGAAATAGATATTTGCGATTTGTTTATAACCCCTGCAATCAAAAATGCCGGATGGGATCCTGTCAATCAGATCAGACGCGAAGTTACTTTGACACCCGGCCCCGTTATCGTCAGGGGCAACATGTCATCGCGAAACAAGAAAAAGAAAAAGTTTGCGGATTATGTCTTGTATCAGGAACCGGGCGTCCCAATTGCGGTTGTTGAAGCAAAAGACAATAAAAATACGGTCAGCCAGGGAATTCAGCAGGCGTTGGGATATGCAGAAATACTTGAAGTGCCAAGCGCGTTTAGTTCCAACGGCGATGCCTTTGCGTCACATAATAAATTCCCCGCAGCCGGGGAGGATATCGAAACACAGTTTTCCTTGGAAGCATTTCCACCGCCACAAGAACTCTGGCAACGTTATAAGCAATTTCGAGGTATTGCAGATAAGTCAGACGATCTTGTCTTGCAACCCTATCATGTGGATAGCTCAGGCAAAGAACCGCGCTATTACCAGGTTGAAGCAATCAATAGGGTTGTGGAAGCGGTCGCCAAAGGCCAAAAGCGTTTGTTGCTGGTCATGGCCACAGGCACAGGCAAAACCTACACCACATTTCAAATCATCTGGCGTCTGTGGAAGGCAAGAGTTGTCAAGAGGATTCTATTTTTAGTGGATCGGAATTTTCTGGCCGATCAAACCCTGGTCAATGACTTCAAACCGTTCGGCAAGGTCATGACCAAGATCAAAAACCGCAAAATTGATCCGTCCTATGAAATCCATTTGGGTCTCTATCAGGCCATCACAGGACCGGACGAAGAAGACAAAATCTTCAAAAACGTTTCCTCTGATTTTTTCGATATGATCATTGTTGACGAATGTCATCGGGGTAGCGCTGCCGATGATTCAGCCTGGCGGGAAATCCTTGATTATTTTTCCAGCGCCATTCAGATCGGCATGACCGCCACGCCCAAGGAAACAAAATATGTTTCCAATATAAACTACTTTGGCGAACCCGTTTACACCTACAGCCTCAAACAGGGAATTGCCGATGGCTTTCTTGCTCCCTATAAGGTTGTCCGTATTGATATTGACAAAGACATACACGGCTGGACGCCTCCGCCCGGCATGACCGATGATTTGGGGCAGACAATCGAAGGCCGCACATACAATCAAAAAGATATGGATCGCATCCTTATCCTTAATCAAAGAACAAAGCTGGTTGCCAGGCGGGTTATGCAGCTACTCACCGCTACCGATCCGTTTGCCAAAACTATTATCTTTTGTGAAGATATAGACCATGCCGAGCGCATGCGTGCAGCCATTGTGAATGCCGCAGGGCAACTTGCCACTGATAATCCTAAATACGTCATGCGCATTACCGGCGATAGCATTGAAGGCAAGGCAGAACTCGATAACTTCGCAGATTCGGAAAGCAGATTCCCTGTAATTGCCACGACCTCGGAACTTTTGACAACCGGGCTTGATGTAAAAACATGCAAGGTCATTGTCCTTGATAAAACCATCAATTCCATGACCATATTCAAACAGATTATCGGGCGGGGAACGCGCATAGAAGAAGAATTCAACAAATACTTCTTCACCATTATGGATTTCAAAAAGGCTACCGAACTTTTTAGAGATCCTGATTTCGATGGTGATCCGGTTGTTATTTACGAACCAGATGATGGCGATGATCCAGTCCCACCTGATCCGGATGGACCAGATGGCGGCGGTGATGGTGTTGAACCTGGTGGCACGATAAAATATATAATTAATGGCGTGCCGGTCAAAATAATTGCCGAGCGTGTCGAATATTATGGTCCCGACGGGCAACTGATTACCGAATCTTATCGTGATTTCTCCCGTAAGCAAATTAAATCAGAGTTTGCCTCTCTGGATGAATTTCTGCGGCGATGGAACACTGCTGAGAAGAAGCAAGCTATAATCGAAATGCTGGAAGAGCACGGCATTATCCTGGAAAATCTTGCAGAAGAAGTGGGCCGTGACTATGGCGACTTTGATCTTATTTGTCATATCGCCTATGATCAGCCACCGCTCACCAGAAAGGAACGAGCCAGCAATGTTAAAAAATGCAACTACTTTACCAAGTACGGCGAACAGGCCAGAGCAGTGCTCGATGCGCTTCTTGATAATTACGCAGATGAAGGTATTGAGAGCCTAGAAAATGCCAAAGTCCTGAAACTAAAACCCTTCAGCGATATGGGCACACCCATGGAAATTATCAACAAAATATTTGGTGGAAAAGCCAATTACGAAAAAGCTGTACAAGAACTAGAGCAGGAATTGTTTAAACAGGAGAAATCAGCATGAGTAGCGTTTCAGGAATTATAAAATCCATCCAGGACATTATGCGTAAGGATGTTGGTGTTGATGGTGATGCTCAGCGCATCAGCCAGATGGTATGGATGTTTTTTTTAAAAATCTTTGATGACCGGTAAGAAGAGCTTGAACTCCTGGAAAAAAATTATAAATCCCCACTGCCTGAACACCTGCGCTGGCGGTCTTGGGCTAAAGACCCGGAAGGCATAACCGGCGACGAACTGGCCGATTTTGTCAACCTGCAACTGTTCCCAACCCTCAAAAACAAGCTCAATATTCAGGGGCAAAGCGGCAAACGCGCCATGGTCGTGCACGACATATTCGAAGACGCTTACAACTATATGAAATCCGGCACCCTGATGCGTCAGGTCATCAATAAAATTTCTGAGATAGACTTCAATGTCAAGAGCGACCGCCACACCTTCGGTAATATTTATGAACAAATCCTCAAAGACCTGCAAAGCGCCGGTAATGCCGGCGAGTTTTACACGCCCCGCGCCGTAACGCAGTTTATTGTGGATCGAGTCAATCCGCAACTGGAAGAAAACGTGCTTGATCCGGCCTGTGGCACCGGCGGCTTCCTTGCCAACGTTATCGAACACAAGCGGGCCAAGTTTGTCAAATCACCAAAGGACGAAGAAATCCTGCAAGAATCCGTTCACGGCGTTGATAAAAAATCACTGCCCTATATGCTGTGCATGACCAACATGATCCTGCACGGCATTGATACGCCCACAAATATCAAACATGACAACACGCTGAGCCGCCCGCTACGCGACTATACTAACAAGGATCGTGTGAACGTGATTGTCACTAATCCGCCTTTTGGCGGCATGGAAGAAGACGGAATTGAAAATAATTTTCCGGCCACTTTCCGCACGCGGGAAACTGCTGATCTGTTTGTTACCTTGATTATTCATTTGCTCAAAGACCAGGGACGCGCCGCCGTTGTTCTGCCTGACGGTTTTTTCTTTGGCGAAGGTATGAAAACCAGGCTCAAGGAAAAGCTGCTGGAAGAATGTAATCTCCATACTATCGTGCGTCTGCCCAATGGCGTCTTTAGCCCCTACACCGGCATCAAAACCAACCTGCTGTTTTTCACCAAGGGCCAGCCGACAAAACACATCTGGTATTATGAGCACCCTTACCCGGAAGGAGTGAAAAGCTACAACAAGACCAAACCTATCCGTTTTGAAGAATTTCAACCGGAAATCGAATGGTGGGGGAGCGAAGCCAAAGGTTTTAAAAAAAGAATAGAAACCGAACAGGCATGGAAAGTCTCCATTGACGAGATCAAAGCCCGCAACTACAACTTGGATATTAAGAACCCCCATGTAGGCGAATCAATCAATCACGACCCTGAAGTGCTGCTGCAAAAGTATGCCCAGCAACAGCAGGAAATCTCAAAGCTGCGGGATCAGCTTAAGGATATTCTGGCCAAAGCGCTAAATGATGCCGGAACTTAGTTAAATGTGATTATGTGTAAAATCCCACCCAACCTCCCTTTAGAAAAGGGAGGAACAGAAAATTATAAATTAGTATGCCCCCTTTTTTAAAGGGGGCAAGGGGGGTTTTTTTAAGGAAGAATATTAGGCTTTATAATTAAAAACTGAGAAATGAAAAATCTTATAACAAAAAATATTGATATCTGGACTTCAGCACAGACACAGAAGACCAGCGGCGCAGGCCGTGGCAACCACTCTGCCAATTCCAGCTTGCATGGCATGAAGAAACTGCGTGAGCTGATTTTGGAACTGGCTGTGCGTGGCAAGCTTGTGCCGCAAGATCCAAACGACGAACCCGCCAGTGTTCTGCTGGAAAAAATCGCCAAAGAAAAAGCTCGATTGATTAAAGAAGGCAAGCTGAAGAAACAAGAACCTTTGCCGAAAATTACGGAAGAAGAAAAGCCCTTTGAATTGCCGGATGGATGGTGTGTTATTCAATTGGGCAATATTGGTTATTGGGCTATAGGCTCTGGTTTCCCCTTAAATGAACAAGGTGTTGAAGGTGAAGGTATTCTCTTTTCAAAAGTTAGTGATATGAATTTACCTGGAAATGATAAATTTTTATTGACCGCCACAAACACCATAAGTAAGGAGTCTGCCAATAGATTAAAGATTTACGTACACTCGAAAGGAACAGTCATATTTCCCAAAATTGGTGGTGCAATAGCCACAAATAAACGGAGAATCTTGGTGAGACCTACGGCAATTGATAATAATTGCTTGGGCCTGTCACCTACTTGCGGAATTAGTAGTGAATATTTGTATTTGTACCTGACTTCTATCGATTTTACGAAATATCAAGCAGGCACATCAATACCTGCGTTGAGTCAGGGTTCATTGGCGCTCATCACACTTGGCCTTCCCCCGCTTACCGAACAGTGCCGCATCGTCGCCAAAGTTGATGAACTGATGGCGATCTGTGATCACTTGGAACAGCAACAGACCGACAGCAAAGCAGCGCATCAAACCCTGGTGGAAGCGCTGCTTGCCACACTTACCAATGTGGCTAATCAAGATGAGTTTGCCGAAGCATGGCAACTCATCGCTAGCCACTTCAACGTTCTGTTCACCACAGAACAAAGCATCAACCAGCTCAAACAGACCATCCTGCAACTCGCCGTCATGGGCAAACTCGTCCCCCAAGATCCCAAAGATGAACCCGCCAGCGTTCTATTGGCAAGGATAGCAAAAGAAAAAGCACGACTGATTAAAGAAGGGAAAATCAAAAAGCAGGAACCACTGCCAGAAATAAGTGAAAATGAAAATCCGTTTGAGTTGCCCGAGAGGTGGGAATGGACACGATTAGGTAATCTATCGGCCAACATCCATTACGGATATACAGCCTCCGCAGAGCATGGTAATTCTGGTATAAGATTGCTTCGTATTACCGATATTCAAAATGATTCTGTCAATTGGGAAACCGTACCTGGCTGCGAAATTGAGGAAGATAAAGCCAATGACTATCTGTTAGAAAATGAGGATATTTTGATCGCTCGAACTGGAGGCACTATTGGTAAATCATATTTGGTTGAAAATATTGATGTCAAAGCGGTTTTCGCATCCTATCTTATTCGGGTTAAGCGAATTGAAGGTATGTATTCACCATTTATTAAAACTTATCTTGGCAGTCAACTTTATTGGCAGCAATTATATAAAAACTCTATGGGAACAGGACAACCGAATGTAAACGCAACAGCGCTAAAAGGTTTAGTGTTTCCAATCCCACCACTCGCCGAACAACATCGCATCGTCGCCAAAGTCGATGAACTGATGGCTCTCTGCGATTCGCTAAAAGATCGTCTTAATGAAGCTCAAACAACCCAAATCCAACTGGCCGATACCATCGTCGAACAGGCGGTAGTGTACGATATGTGTGCATGAAAAAATGTTACCAAATTGACAGCGTTTTTCTTAACATACTTGCAGCGCAATGATAATACCGTGAGGAATGACATGAACAGAGACTCTTTTTCGAAACAAGCGATGACAGGGCTGCACCCAAATTTTGAGACGGCCATCAATAGACTCTCGGCCCTCTATAGTCGACAAGACGATATCAGAAGTCCTTTTGCTAGAGATTATAATCGAATCTTACATAGCACCGCTTACAGAAGGTTGAAGCATAAGACGCAAGTATTTTTCGCCACGACCAATGACCATATTTGCACGAGAATTGAGCATGTCAACCATGTGACGGCAGTCAGTAACACTATCGCTACATACTTGGATTTAAATACTGAATTAACAAATGCAATATCCTTGGGCCACGATTTAGGTCATGCGCCTTTTGGTCATGCAGGCGAAACAATTCTTAAGGAGATTGTTAAAAAAGAAACGGGTGATTACTTCTGGCATGAAAAGAATAGCTTAAGATTTGTTGATGATTGTGAAACGCTTGAAGATCCTGAGGGGAATCACCGGAATTTGAATTTAACATATGCCGTAAGGGACGGTATTATATCGCATTGTGGTGAAGTGGATGAAAATGGTCTGTTACCGCGAAGTGAAGCTGTGCCGCTTCAGATTATTCAACAGCCTAACCAATATCGGCCATACACATGGGAAGGTTGTGTAGTAAAAATATCTGATAAAATTGCCTATCTTGGAAGAGATATTGAAGACGCTCTTGCCCTGAAAATATTACTGCCTTCTGACATACGGAAATTAATA
>JBAXON010000049.1:0-14985 GCA_037133255.1 Deltaproteobacteria bacterium | reverse complement strand
AGCCCCTTGTTGTAGCCGGGGGTTCCATTTTCGACCACAATCAGACTGATACCCTTGAATCCCGCCTTCGGATCCGTCTTGACTGCGACAACTACCAGATCATTCTGAATACCGTTGGAGATGAAAGTTTTTTGACCATTGATGATGTAGTCGTTTCCGTCACGGATAGCGGTCGTCTTAATGGCGGCAATATCAGATCCTGTATTGGGTTCGGTCATGGCGATCGCCGTCATGATGTCACCTGATGCGCATCCGGGCAGCCATTTCATCTTCTGCTCTTCCGACCCGTAATTGTAAATATAGGGGACAGTGATGTCACTGTGCAGACTGGGCATCAGGCTGTTGCAGCCGATATAGGCCATCTCTTCCACAATGACGAGGGAATATTGAAAACCAGCGCCCATACCGCCGTATTTCTCATCGAGCCATGGGCACAGGAATCCGTTATCGCCCATCTTCTGGAAAGCTTCCCGGGGGACGATCCCTTCTTCATCCCATTTTTCCAGGTGCGGAGCGATCTCCTTGGCGGCATACTTCTTAAAGGCATCCCGGAAAATATTATGCTCTTCTTTGAAAATTTTTCTGTCCATCTTAACTCCTCAGTTCCTCTATGTTTTTTCAATAATCATGGCGATCCCCATGCCGCCGCCACCGCACAAAGCTGCCAGGCCACGTTTGGCCTTGCGCCTGCCCAGTTCGTTAATCAAACTCACAATAATGCGGGCGCCAGAGGCTCCGATGGGATGGCCAATGCAAATACCGCTGCCGTTGACATTGGTGATCTCCCGGTTCAGCTTGAGTTCCTTCTCACACGCGAGATACTGCGCGGCAAAGGCCTCGTTGTATTCGAAGAGATCGATATCTTCCATTTTCAAGCCGCCTCTTTTCAGAGCCTTTTGCGTTGCCGGAACCGGACCAATGCCCATAATATCGGGATCAACACCGGCCAGGGCGTAAGAAACAACCCGGGCAACCGGTGTGCAACTAAGCTCAGCCGCCTTCTTTTCTGTCATGACCAGATAACCGGCTGATGCATCGTTCATCGAGGAAGAGTTTCCCGCTGTTACAGTTCCGCCTTCTTTGAACACAGGTTTTAGCTTGGCTAGTTTTTCCAGGGTCGTCTCTGCTTTTGGCCCTTCATCCGTATCTATCATTACCACGCCTTTTCTCTCTTTAACCGGAATCGGCAGTATTTCATCTTTAAACTTGCCGGCATCTATTGCGCGGCAGGCTCGCATGTGACTATTGTAGGCGATAAGATCCTGTTCCTCTCTGGAAATCTTGTATTTCTCTGCCAGATTCTCCGCTGTGATACCCATGGAAGGACCGGCACCTAGACGATGCAGGCCATCGAGCAGCGGATCGTTGAGCTCAACTCCGCCCAGCTTGCCACCCCAGCGGCAGCCGTCAACTGTATAAGGCATGGTGCTCATGCTCTCTGTTCCGCCAGCCAAAAGGACATCGGCATCTCCTGCCTTGATTGCCTGAATGGCCTGGATAATTACCCACACACCGGAGATGCAGACCCGCTGAATCGTGATGCCTGTTGACGTAAAGGGAATGCCCGCCCGAAGTGAGGCCACGCGCGCATGGTTGGTTTCCAATCGGCTACGCTGAGCAGAAACTGCCCAAATTACATCCTCGATTACAGCCGGGTCAATGCCCGACGTACTGATAATTGATTTCATAATTGGAATGGTAAGCTCCGGACCGGGCGTATTCTTGAATACCCCGCCGAACGAGCCGACTGCTGTCCTTATCGGAGCTACCAAAACTATATCATTTGCTGCCATCTTAATAACCTCCTCAATTCCATATCCATATTAGGGAAACACATTTTGCAAAATGCCCGCCATGGAAATTATAGTATAATTTTGCTGATAATCTCCTTCATAATTTCCGTCGTCCCACCGCCGATGCTCAGAACACGGGAATCGCGGTAAAGCCTCTCTACAAGGTATTCGCGAGCATAACCATAGCCGCCGTGAATCTGAACGGCATCATTAACAACCGTTTCGCAGACTTCGCAGGCAAAATTTTTCGCCATGGAAACTTCCTTAGTCACATTGTGGCCTTCCTGCATCATCGCCGCCACGTGATAATTATACTCCCGACAGATTTCAACTTTGGTCGCCATATCCACCAGCTTGTGCCGGATAACCTGAAATCCTGAGAGAGTTGTTCCAAAAGCCTCACGCGCCTTGGCGTATTTGATGGACTCATCTAGCGCCAGCTGTGCGATGCTATGGGCCTCCACCGCCAGGGTCAGACGCTCACTCATGAAATTATACATGATGCCTTTGAATCCATCGCCTTCTTTACCGATCAGATTCTTCACCGGAACGCGGCAATCCTCAAAACTAAGTTCCGCCGTATCGGAGCTGTGCCAGCCCATTTTGCGGATCTTCTTGGCAACCTTAAATCCGGGACTTGTAGAATCGATGATTAACAGACTGACACCCTTGTTGCCTGGGCCACCTGTGCGCACTGCGGTTGTCACAAAATTAGCGCGGCAGCCGCTGGTGATAAAGGTCTTGGCGCCGTTGACGATATAATAATCGCCATCCCGAACTGCCCGTGTCCGGATATTGGCCACATCCGAACCGGCATCAGGCTCGGTAATGCCCAACGCCGCAATTTTTTCACCCTTGAGAACGGGAACCAGAAACTCCTGCTTTTGCTCTTCTGTTCCCAGATTCAATACGGGCGGAATCGCGATTGTATGGCTGCAAATCCCGCTAAACAATCCCAAAGAACCGCAGCGCAGAAACTCTTCAATAAAAGCAATAAACATGAACTTATCGCAAGGTGTGCCACCGTATTCTTCCGGAAACTGCAAGCCCAGAAATCCGGCCTGACCGCACTTGGCGTACAATTCAACAGGGAATATTTCCTCATCTTCCCATTTTTCCAGATGAGGCATGATTTCCTTTTCCACAAACTTTCTGACACTATTTCTGAAAATCTTGTGTTCTTCGCCGAAATAATCTTCGCACATATATATCTCCCCTGCTGATAATCAGGGACCAAAAAAACAGGTCCGCAGAAACGCTACTTTGTTTCTAATACCGGCTCAAAATGATCGATATCCCGAAGAGTGTTGGTCGTTTTTGTGGCAAATACCGCCTTGACCTTCATCCCGATCTTGACCTCGGATATATCCTGCCCCTCGACAATGTGAGCAAACGGCGTATCCGCCCCATCCACCTGGATCAGGGCCAGCACATAAGGTGCTTTTCTGGGCAGATGCTTGTCGTTATAGTTCACCACCGTATAATTCTTGATTACGCCTTCATTACCCAGCTCAACCCAGTTTTCACTAAGTTTGGTAAAATCTTTTTCACAGTATTCCCTGGGAGGCACATAGACTTTGTTACACTTCGGACATTTCACTCCCAGAATCTTGTTTGCGTCACGCAGGGATATGATAAATTTTGAACCCACCTGACCGGCAAAATACTGGTTGGGGAGGGCCATCTTCCCGAACATGACGACACTGTCCTTGCTGTTTTGTTTCCGGCTCTTATTCACTGTTTAAACCTCCTTATTCATCAGCCTCAAAGTAAAGGATGTCGCTTACGCTTCCTGTTCTAACCTCATTCCAGACCGGTCTCACGCGCAATCCACGTTTCAGTTTGGGAATATCCGCCTGCTTTAATCCCAGAGAAACGCAGTCATCCGGCGTCGCCCCATCCATCCACATAAAAAGAGAGGCGTAAGGTGTGGAGCGAAGCTGCCCGGTTAACGGGTCCGGGCTGGCATAGTAAACGATATCGTAATTGGCAACTGTCGCCTTGGGCCCGACTTCGACCAACTCCTCGGTACGCACGACACATTTGGCACACGCCTCTCGTGCCGGGGTCTGGATCCGCCCGCATTTCGGACATTTGGTTGCCAGAAATTTCTTTTCTTTCAGTCCAGCCAGAAACTTGCCCTGTATGGGACCAGAAGCAAAGCGATAGTCAATCGAATTAACCACAGACAAAGCAATCAGTTCCTCCGCCTGGGTCTGAGAATCATTTTCACCCACTGTTTATACCTCCTGCCAATCTAAATCTTTTTCCAGAATCATTAAAGTTGACCACATGCACCCGCCAAAGCCTGATGCCAGGGCGTGTTTAACTTCCTTTTTAATTTGATGCGGCCCGGCTGTTCCACGCACTTGCAGTGCCGCCTCCGCAACTCTGGCCATGGCGGTTGCGCCGATAGCGTTGGTGCCGATTACTCCGCCCGACGGATTGAGCGGCAGTTTACCATCAAGGTCGAAATCACCGTTTTCCACCATCTTGAGATGTTCGTCGCCCTCCAAGAGCATGAATTCCCGCAGCCATTCCACACCCCACCACGCGGAAGGATCATACTCTTCAAAAACATCAAAATACTCAACCGGATCGGTAATGCCGTTGCGGGCAAACAGTTTCCGGGCCGCGCACCGATGGGTTGTTTCCTGACGTTCATAGGCAATATTGTTGACGTTGGCTTCTTCAAAGTGAATTGTGATGTGATCCCGAATCCAGACTGGTTTCTGTTTCATCTTCCTGGCCTTTTCCTCCGTAGCCAGAATCAGAACACAGGCTCCGTCACTCTGTGAACACATGTGGATCAGCTGCAACTCGCCGCAGAGTACCGGCGATTTTTTCATCAAATCATCAATCTGGTCATATTCCAAATGCAACCGGCGATGAGCACGCGGGTTCAAGGTGGCGTGTTTATCCAGCATGATGCGGTGCTTCATTACCGCCCTTCTGGATCTGTCCGCCCCAAACTCCAGGACCATATCGTTGCCCGAGGTCGCGTTGAGCGCCCCGGTTTGAATTTTCCTGCTCCACAAAGGATCTGCCATATTGGTGATGCCGGCTGTGGTGCTGCCGCATTCTTGCAGTTTTTGAAAACCGATGGCCAGGACAACATCATAAAGCCCCGAAGCCACAAGGTTATCCGCGGCACAGGTGACAGTCATCCCCACTGTCCCGCCGGTAGTCACGCGGAAGCTGGCTTTCCCTGCAGCACCTGAACCCAGCGCATGCCACATATCCGGCTGATGAACCATTTCAAAGAGTTCCATGTTGCCGTGAACCACGCAATCAATATCAGCGAGCGTTAAATTGGCGTCTTCCAGAGCCAGCCTTACCGCCTCGTTGACCATTTCCACCTGATTTTGATTCTCCTTGTGACTGGAGTACTCCGTCTGGCCGATGCCAACAATTCCTACATTTCTATTTTTTTTCTTCCCCATGATCGCTCCCTCTACCTTTCCAGCACTACGACTGCCTGGTGCTGTCCTGCTCCACCGTACATACTCTGTACCACCGCGCAGTCCACATCCGCAGCCTGATGTTCACAAGCCTGCCCTTTGAGCTGCAGAACTGCTTCCACTACTCCGTAGAGCCCGCCAATCATCGTTGGCCTTCCGGTAAGCATTCCGCCGGAGAGATTGACGTTATAGGCCACCGGACCGTTTTCATCAATAAACCTTCCCCCACGACCCTCATCGGCAATTCCCAGTCCCTCAAGCCACAGGGGCTGCTGGTAGGCATAAGCATCTTTGAGCTCCACCAGTTTGACCTTCTTTTTGGGATTGATAATCCCGGCCATCTTGTAGGCACTGGCAGCAGCCTTTTTGAGAGCCGGATTGCCCGCCAGATCACGATCGCCCAAGAAATAGCTGTCCATACAGTTGCCAAAACCAGTGATCCAGATGGGGTTATCCGTAAACTCATAGGCGCGATTTTCTGCGGCCAAAAGTATTCCTACCGCCCCGTCTGATACCGGATAGGCATGCAAGGTTCGAATAGGATCGCTAAGCATCGGGGAATACATCACGTCTCCTACAACTAATTGTTTTGTTTCATTGGCGAAAGGATTACGCTCCGCCCACTGTCGCGCCCGCACAACCACTTTCGCCAGTTGCTCTTCTGTAATTCCGGCCTTCTCCATATAAGCGCGCGCCTGCAAACCGGCAACATTCAGAAAATCGAGCCCCATGCAACGGCAGTAAAATGGGTCATAGGCCATATTGGTTATCATGTTGCGGCTCTCCGCCATTGATTCCTTACTGTGCCCGGTCATGTAAACCACCTCATCATGCCCGGCCAGGATCTGAGCCATCGCATATCCGACACCGTTTAAGCCCTCTTGCGCCATCTTTTCCTCACCCCGGAAGTGAGCACCGACAACATCCGTGATGGCGCTATTGGAAATGGTTCGGGCATCATAAAAATCGTCAGATGCAGTTACTATATTGTGCACACCTTTCTCGCCACCAAAAGTGAATCCTGTCTGCTTCTGCAAGTCTTCCAGAATATCCAGCAGCATTCCCTGAAAGCGCTGATACCAGATATCCGGTTCAATCTTGATCTGTGAAACAGCACAAATTGCCACTCTTTTCATAAGTAACTCCCTATTATACTTTTTGATCCGCAATGCGGGTCATTAATCGATTTTACCTAAACCCGAAATCTTTTCCCAAAATTTCGCCCGCACAAATCATCCCGGAAACAATGGCGCAATCCATGGCAACACCATACCCCCTGGCTGTATCGCCTGCGAAATATAGCCCCTGGACATGTTCCGATTTGACAGGGACCTTCTGTGTTCCGGCCTGTGAAATGCTTTTTGCCACCCCTTCCAGTTTCCAGCAGACCAGATCGAGTTGCCAATCGATGCTTTCCTTGAAACCCGGATAGGTCTCTTCCATGAACTCGGGAAGACGTGCAACAATCTTTTTAACCAGTTCCGGTGTCCTCGACTCTTTTTCCGTTAGAGGCAGGTAGGCGGTATAGAGATACTTCCCCTGCGGTGCCACGCAGGGATCCACTGCAGACTGAATGTTCCAGCAGATATAGACATCAGAATCAAAACCTGCGGATTTGGGTAGCACGCAGGTGTTTTTGAGGCCGAGCTTCTCCTCTCCTTTGGGCATGACTAGCTTATTGAGGCCCATGTAAGGGACATAACTCCCATAGCCGTACATATTTTCTATCTTGTCGGGATAAGCGGCAGGGAAATACTTCTTGTCGACAATCTTAAATGTTTGCTGAGCCGGTATATTGCTGACCACCCTGGGCGCAAGAAAGGTTTCTTCACCTGCGGTTGTTTCAACTCGTGCGCCTGTTACAGCTCCACCTTCCACCAGAACTTTCTTAACCGTAGCATTGTAAATAATTTTCCCACCCAGGCCTTGGAATTTCCGGACTACCGCTTTGGACCACTCCATGGTGCCGTTCTCGATAAATCCGCCTACATACCCTAGAATCCCACGCATGAGCTTAGGTCCGAAAGCGCTTTTAAAATACCGGAACATCTCACCTACGGATATATCGCTAGGATCATTAATCGTGGAAAAGAGGGTGGCTACCGAATGGAGATGGTTATAAATAATGTCGCTCTTCGTGATGCCCCTGTCTTCGGCCCATTGCTTGAAAGACACCTTCTCCATGACATCGATCTGTTCATCCGTCAACCCATAGGCTTCAGCGTAAAAAGCCAGGTAAGGGATCTTATTTTCTTTGGCAATTCGCTTGAGTTCGGGGTCAATATGGGAGCCTGCCACATCCGTATAGATTTTACCTTTGTAATAGTTGCCCCACATACCGCCATGTTTGATAACTTCCGGCAGGCCGCCGATCTGCTCTTCGAAATCGAGCATATAACCGTTACCATTTGTGCTGATGGCATGATAGCCGATATCCAAAGTATAACCATCAAGAAGGCGATTTTTGACGATCGTCTCGATGCCCGGCTTCGAATCGGCAATATAGGTATATTGCTTGGCTAGAAGACTCTTGTACCAGTCCAAGCCTTTGCCAGAGACTTCTTCTCCCCGAACAGATAATGCCCGCCCGCCCGGCCTGTCACACTGTTCGACGATCAGAACTTTTAGACCCTCCTTGGCCATCAAGGTTCCAACGGTTAAACCACCAACTCCCGCTCCTACTACGATCGCATCATATTTTTCTTCCATACTTGCACTCCAAAATCTTAATGTATTTTTAAACCAACTTAATTCAGCAATAATGATTGGTGAATCACAAATAAACGAAGTTAGATTTAAAAGTCAATATATATTTTATATATTTATAATAAATCAATAATTACAAGTATATATATTGGTTTATAGGCATATAGTTATTGTCGATCTACTAATCAATAATAACTAATATAATAATATATTGACTTTATAATCAGTAAATAGTAATTTAAAAATTAGTTAAAGGAAATTTGCGGATGCTGACAAACGACAGTGAAAAGAAAAAAATTATTATCGATGCGGCTTTAAAGCTATTCAGCAAAAAAGGCTACACTAGGGCTCGCATGATGGATATCGCCAAAGAGGCCGGGATGTCTTACGGGCTATTGTATCATTACTATAAAAGCAAGGATGCTATTTTCGAAACGATCGTCGAGGATTGGTGGTCAAAGTTGTTTTCAGAGCTAGCGTCGCTCAAAGGCAGCAAGTTGCCCATCAAAAACAATCTCGAAAAATTCATCCGTTTTTTACTGAATGCTTACGCAACCAACCCGCAGCAGGTAGAAATCTATGTTACTGAGGTTTCGAGAGGTTTTGTTTATCACTCCGAACACCGCGTAAGGGAAAACTTTCTCTGGGTTTTCGCTTTGTGTGAACAATTATTCGCTGTATACCAGGACAGAGGAGAACTCCGCCATGATATCAGCACCCATCATCTGGCAAATATATTTCTAGGCTCGATCGATTCCTTTATGTCAAATATTGTCTTTGGAAAAGTGAAAATCACAGAGGATCAAGGCAATAGGATAGTCAAAAGCATCCTAGATGTATTCCTCCATGGAGCAACAGGATAGCATTAAAGAATAGCTTGGTAATATTCACGCGATGCAGAACTTCCGTGTGTCTTCCTAAATATTAATTTTCTGAGCTGTCTTTCCGGCAAAGCAGTTGCGATACTTTCCTTCTTTAATAGTTTTCAGGATAGCGTCATGGTTGAGTTCGCCTGTCATATCCACTTCAATCCAGCCACGACCACACCCCAAACTATTATGCGAATCGTCAGCTGCAATTTTCAGATAAGGTATTTCGGCAATATCGAACTGCGGTGTATAGAAACCATGATTTGTTATCTCCATGGCATCAATGGGATACTTCATGGCTACTTCTTCGATGCAGTCCAATGTTTTACGAACATCAAGGCTACAATCGCCGGGATGATTGAATATGTGCATGATCTCATCGGTTCCTTCAATTCTGCCGACATGGACATAGCCTTTGCTGCTGTGAACAGTCAACTCAATCCCTGCAAAAACAAAAAGATCTGATTTTACTTTTTTAATTTCAGATAGGTAGGATGGACGAAGCAAATGGTCGTGATCCGTAAAAGCGAGAAAATGGAAGCCAAGGCGAGAATACTCATTAGCTACTTCCTGAGGGGTAAGACCTCCGTCCGACATGGATGTATGAGTGTGCAACTGGCCTTTAAGAATCATTTGACTTCCTTCCTTTTTTCACAGGAAGTATAAGAAGAATAGTCTTATGTGTCAATTTAATTTTTAAACACCGCAAAGAAAAAACTTGACAGAAACATAAAGCGTGCTACTAAAGTAAAAAACGTAGCACTAGAAGAAGAATTGGAGATGACAAGGAGAAATCACTATGCACATGGCAGACGCTCTGCTCTCCCCGGCAGTGGGAGCAACGATGTGGGCAGGCTCTATGGCGGCTATAGGATATTCATCAAAAAAACTGAAGGACAATATTGACAATAGAACAATCCCTCTGATGGGTGTTTTAGGCGCATTTATTTTTGCGGCCATGATGATTAACTTCACCATCCCCGGCACAGGTTCCAGTGGGCACCTAGGTGGCGGCATGACTCTGGCCGTCATCCTTGGGCCCTACGCGGCATTTGTTGTCATGGCCTCGGTATTGACGGTACAAGCGCTATTTTTTGCTGACGGCGGATTACTCGCTCTGGGCTGCAATATTTGGAATCTGGGTATCTATCCCTGTTTTCTCGCCTACCCACTGATCTACAAACCTATCGCGGGAGATGGAACAAGCACCCAACGAATATCCATCGCTGCCATGCTGAGCGTACTTGCCGCCCTGCAACTCGGCGCTTTTTCGGTTGTGCTGGAGACACTCCTGTCCGGGAAAAGTGAATTACCCTTCGGCACCTTTGTCCTAGTGATGCAGCCGATTCATCTGGCAATCGGTTTGGTGGAGGGATTTGTCACTGCCGGTATTATTACCTATGTGCAAAAAGCCAGACCGGAAATTCTTCAATGCAGCGGCGCATCTCGGACGCTTGATGCCGGAATTTCGGTAAAAAATGTTATGATTGTCTTTTTGATTCTGGCCGTAATTACAGGTGGAGCGCTCTCCTGGCTTGCATCCACTCAACCGGATGGCCTGGAATGGTCCATTGAAAAAGTCACCGGAAAGGGGGAACTTACCGGGCAGCAGCAGGGTATCGCGCCCGTTCTCAAGAGCATTCAGGAGAAGACCGCCTTTCTTCCGGACTATAACTTCAAGCAGGCTGTTCAGGAATCCAAAAAGGAGAAAGCCCCTGTCTGGCCGGGAATTGAAGCAGGCACTTCGGTTGCTGGCATTGTGGGAGGAGGAATTGTTCTGGGGTTTATTTTTTTCATCGGATTCGGGATTCGTTTCTTCAAGAGCAGGAATAAACCATGACCTTTGACGAACAATATTACAATATCGGTCTTCTCGACAGGCTTTCCTATAAAAACACTTTTGTGCATCGGCTGGACCCCAGGGCCAAACTGATCGTTACTTTGCTCTTTTTATTAACGGTTATCTCATTTCCCAAGTATGAGGTTGTCGCACTGTTCCCGCTTTTTCTCTATCCGGTGTTACTGATGACGCTAGGCGAAATTCCGATCCTGTTTATTCTTAAGAAGGTCGTGCTGGTTTCACCCTTCGCCATTTTTGTCGGTATCTTTAACCCTCTTTTGGATGCAGGCCAGGTTGTTTTGCTGCAGGGGTTGACAATTTCGGCGGGATGGCTTTCTTTTTTTTCGATTCTGGTCAAATTTCTTCTCACTGTCAGCACGGCGCTCCTGCTTGTTGCCACGACCTCTTTCCCCGGGGTTTGCCACGCGCTGCGGCAGTTGGGCGTTCCTTCGCTTTTCGTTTCGCAGCTCCTTTTTCTTTACCGCTATATTTTTGTCCTCATGGAAGAAACCATGCGCATTGTCAGGGCGCGCGACATGCGGTCTTACGGAAGGCGCGGCACAGGCATCAGGATCTTTGTCCGTCTTGTTGGAATCCTTTTTATCCGTACCATCGAAAGAGCCGAACGTGTATATTACGCCATGCTTTCCCGTGGGTTTCAGGGGGATATGCCGACCCTCAAACATTTTCGTATCACAGCACGAGATCTGGGTTTCGCTGCATTCGTTATAGCCTTTCTCTTCATCTTCCGTTTCTATCCCTTATCTGAAGAGCTTGGCCGATTTGTTCAGGGAGTGTTTTCATGAGCCATCATATTGTGGAGTTTAAAAATGTTTTTTTTCGTTATCCGGACGGAACCGAAGCGTTGCATGATCTTTCCTTCCGGATTACCCATGGCGAATCCGTGGGCATCATCGGCGCCAACGGCGCAGGCAAGTCCACCCTTTTGCTGCACATGAACGGCTACCTCATGCCGACTTCCGGAACGGTAAACATCGGCGATCTTCACCTGACGCGTCAAACCAGGCTGGAAATCCGCAAAAAGGTCGGTATTGTTTTTCAAAATCCCGACGATCAACTTTTCATGCCGACGGTTTACGAAGATGTCGCCTTCGGTCCTCTCAATCTGGGCATGGATGAGGCAGGCGTCCGAGAAAGGGTTGAAGCTGCGCTTAATCTGGTAAATAGTCTACACCTGCGGAACAAACCGCCGCATCACCTTTCCTGCGGTCAGAAAAGCGCCGTGGCTATTGCGTCGGTGATGGCCGTGGAACCGGATATTCTGGCAATGGACGAGCCGGCGGCAAATCTCGATCCAAAATCAAGGCGACTGCTCATCAATCTGCTCAAAACATTCGCTCATTCGAAGATTATTGCCTCACACGATCTTGACCTGATTCTGGACGTCTGTCAGCGCTGCATTGTGATACGGGAAGGTACGGTCGTCGCTGACGGCCCATCTAAGGAAATTCTTTCCAACCGCGCCCTGCTTGAAGCAAACAACCTGGAGCTTCCCCTCTCGCTCCAGAGAGACTAATCGGCCTCCCCTTTACTGACGCATATGCTCAGGGCAAATCCTTTCCTTTTGTCGCCATCAGGAAGCCGGCGTGCTTTACGCTTTTTATCGATTTTAAATTCATAAAGAGCTTCTCGATTTCCGTCGCTTTGCCTCTGGTCACAATAATTTCAAAGCAATTGTGATGATCAAGATGAATGTGTTGTGTGGAGAGAATACAGCTGTGATAATCGTGCTGGACATCCAAAACCTTGTTGACCAGCTCCCTTGTGTGATGATCATAGACCAGTGTTATGGCGCCGGTTACTTCTTTATTTTCCGTCCATTCTTTTTTGACCAACTCCTGCCGGATTAAATCGCGGACAGCTTCGGAACGGTTTGTATATTTATGCTGTTTGATATGAGAATCAAATTTTTTTAAAAGGTCATCTTCCAGCGACACGCCAAAACGAACCAGATCAGCCACAATATTTCCTCCCTCTGATTTAGTGTGCTCCGAAGATATAATTAATAACTCTCGTTGGTCAAGAATATTATTTTTAACGGTACTGAGTCAGCATTTTTTCCCGATGATGGTGTAAGCTGTAAGCGCCGCCATGAAACTGCCCACCTGTGTTCTATGGATGAGCTCTTCGATCCAGTCGCTGCCCTGGGTGGCGGAAATCATGCCCCCGGCAATGGCTTTTTGCACGGTTTTACGTAAATTGTAAACTTTGTCCGCTGTTTGAAAATCATTTATGACGCACGTACCGGGATAGATTTCTATATCCGACAAACCGGCAGAAATGAAATGCCCGCACAAGTGGCGGCCTATCCAGCTGTTAGTAAAAGAATCGCACCATAAATTCTCTATGATTCGTGTAATTTCAACATTCGAAGAGGTTACCGAAAACGTGCCCCAATCATTATCATATGCCAGAAGCAAACCATCCGGCTCGAGAACGCGGACTAGTTCTGAGATTGCCTTTTGCGGCTGTGGTATATGTTGTAACACCCGATCTATCCGGCACCGTGCAAAGGACTTGTCAGCAAAAGGCAGTGCTTGCACATCCCCTGCCTGAAATTGGACAGGCAGTTGTTTGGCAAGTTCATGCGACCGGGCTTTCTCTATCATTGCAAAGCTTGCGTCAAGACCAGTTACTTTTCCACCCGGCATGATTTGTTTTGCAATCCGAAACGCGTCATCGCCAATACCGCAACCGGCATCAAGAACCTTCATTCCCGGCCTAAGCTGCAACAGGTCATAACTTTTTATCTTATATGCTTTGTAATATTCAAGCGAATCCAGCAAAGTTAAGCAGTCAAAGTACGCATCCATATCGCTTGCGCTATCTACATCAGCGAAACCTGTCGAAAGATATTCGTCGCTCATAAAGCTCCCTTAGCATTTGTTTTATCGCAGGCTGATCTTTGTGAATCGTGAATTACTGTCAGTAGTGGTCAGACAATTTCGTCTTCCCCTTAAAAATCCGGTAAACAAAAATGGTATAACCAATTACTATCGGCATGCCGATTATGGCAATAACGCTCATCAATTTCAGCGTTTGCAAGCCGGTGGAACTGTTAAATATCGTTATGCTTAAAGCTTGATCATTGCTTGCTTTGATCAGATTGGGAAAATGAACCGCGGCAACCGCAAGCCACAGGCCGATAAAAGAAAATGACGATTCCCAAAACGGGGCGGAGTCATTTTCTTTTTTAATAGAGAAAAAAATTCCCGCAAGCCCCAGCAGCGTTAAGAGCATTGCCACATAGAAAAACAAATTGGACGTAAGACCCTGGAAGGTAAAGGCAAGTGTCGCAAAAAATACAATTGCCACGATGATATTGACCCGGACCAAAATGCTAACTGCGCGAAAAGACCGCTTCCGCAGTTCGCCTTCTGTTTTCATCAAGGCGTAAGACGCGCCCTGCAAGACAATAGCGGCAAGACCGGTGATGCCAAACAATAGCGGCACAGGTCTGAGCAGCGTGAAAAAGCTGCCGGTAAATTCCATTTTATTATCCAGCGGCACTCCATAAACAACATTACCCAGAGCTACGCCAAATAAAAGTGCGGCAAGGCCACTGCCGAAAGTAAAGGCTTTCTCCCAGATCAAGGCTCGCCCCTCATCACCTGCGCGAAATTCCATCGAGACAGCCCGAAAAATCAGGGCGAATAAAACAAGCATCATCGCCAGATAAAAGCCGGAAAATGCCGTGGCATAAGCATGGGGAAAGGCCGCAAATAGCGCACCGCCGCCGGTGATCAGCCAGACTTCATTGCCATCCCAGACAGGGCCGATAGAATTGATCAGTATATCTTTTTCCTCTTTGGTCTTACCGATAAAAGGAAGAAGCACTGCCACCCCCAGATCAAATCCATCCAAAAGAGAGTAGCCGACAAAAAGTATCAAAATTAAAACGAACCAGAGCATTTGATAGTTCTGTATAGTATCCATTTAGTATTCCTCCACATTGTTATTAATTAGACTGCCGGACCTTTTTTAACAATTTTCACAAATAGCATGACAAACATTATCGCCAGGAGCAGATAAAGCAGGGAAAACATAATAAGACTGAATACTATCTCACCTGATGTTACGACAACTGACGCGGCATTGGCGGTTTTCATCAGTTTATAGATTATCCATGGTTGCCTGCCTACTTCTGCTGCTATCCATCCTGTCTCATTAGCAATATGCGGTAGCGGAATCAGAAAAGGCAGGACAAAAAGATATAATTTATTCTCATAGATTTTTTTAGTCCAAAGCAGATAGGCGCCGAGTAATCCAATGGCAATGGCAAGCATGCCTATCCC
>JBAXON010000048.1:0-15522 GCA_037133255.1 Deltaproteobacteria bacterium | reverse complement strand
GTTTCTATTTATTTTAATCAATCCATCATCACTTCCAGCGGCCACGGAGCAGCGTATAGCTCTGGTCATCGGCAACAGTACCTACAGCTCTGCTCCACTTAAGAACCCTGTCAATGATGCAACCGATGTGGCGGCTACTCTGAAGAGCCTAGGGTTTAACGTAATACTTAAAACTAATGCGACCAAGAGAGAAATGGGCAGTGCCGTTGAAGAATTTGGAAAACAATTGAAAGCACGGGATGTTGGTCTATTCTATTATGCGGGTCATGGCGTACAGCTCAGTGGTGTAAACTATCTCATTCCCGTAAGTGCCAAGATTAACGAGGAAACAGATATAGAGTATGAAGCTATAGACGCCGGAAGAATACTTGCCACTATGTATAACGCCAAAAGCAGGGTAAACATCGTTATCCTTGATGCCTGTCGTGATAACCCTTATGTTCGCAGTTTTCGTTCTGCAACCCGTGGTCTTGCCATTATTGCCAAAGCTCCTATGGGAACCATTGTCTCGTATTCTACGAGTCCCGGCGATGTTGCTCGTGACGGTAAAGATCGGAACAGCCCATACACATCTTCCCTCGTCCAGTATATGAAGGAACCCGGACTCAGTATTGAGCAGGTCTTCAAGAATGTGCGGCAGAAACTAAATAGAGAGACTAGAGGCAAACAGATTCCCTGGGAACTTTCATCCTTGCAGGGCGATTTTTATTTTGTGCCTGGCAGTAGCAAAACAGTGACAGATATTATTCAACCGGGTAAAATTGTCATCGACAATGCTGAATCAGCCACGGACACGCTTGATGAAGAAACCATGAAACTTGAGGATGAAGATCGCAAGTTGGAAAAGGAAAAGGTACTGCTGGAGAAAAAGAAAGCCTTAGAAGATAAGCGGCAGAAAATAGAAGAGGAGAAGGCTACTCTGGAGGCGAAGAAGACATCGACTCTCGCCATGGGAAAGCGGCCTTCTGTGACCACAGCGAAGGAGATTAAAAGGGATGGTCGCTTTATCGCCTATGATAACGGCACAGTTCTGGATACAAGAACAAATCTGATGTGGGCAGCGAAAGACAATGAGGCAGTTATTAATTGGCAAGGCGCCAAAAGCTATTGTGAGAATTATAGCGGTGGCGGTTATACGGATTGGCGAATGCCTACGCAGAATGAAGTTGGCGGGTTGTATGATGCAGGAAAAACTTATCAGACTGAATGTCTCGGTTTATTTGGCAAATTTAATATTCATTTAACAGAATTGGTTCGTCTAACATGTCATTGGGTCTGGACATCAGAAACACGCGGTGCCGAGGCTGCTGTCTTCGGTTTCTACGATGGCAAACTGCATTGGATTATTCAATCCCGCGATAGCTTCTATGGCACCCTCCGGGCGCTCCCAGTACGTTCAGACAAATAGATTATTTGTACATTCAAAGCTGTGTAAAACCAAAGAATATAGTTGGCAATCATCAGGTTTATCCAACCACCAATTTCATTGATTTGTAGATGGAGTAATATGTGCAAAGCTTTATTACCTTTTTCAGTGCATGGGAGATGAAGCCGGTGAACATAGTGCGGGATTCCCTTTGTTTAATAATGCTATGGTGTCATTAATCCCGCTGCGCTTTGCTTTTGGAATATGGTGTCATTAATCCCCTACACTGCGTTTCGGGGATAATTCGACTAACAAGTTTCAGCGCACTTCGTTTCTGAAACTTGAGTCTCATTACCACCGCTTTCAGCGGGATAGTTCGACTTACGAATTCCAGTTCACTTCGTTCCTGAAATTTGAGTCTCACTAAAAAAGCGCCCCGGAACTTTGGGGCGCTTTTCGTTGTTAATTGTTAATGGAAAATATTAGCCGTCTAGTTTATCGGCGGAAATTCGCATACTGTAGAATGAACGGTAGACGAAAACCAAAGCAATGACAAAGAAGACTGAAGCTAAACCATACTTCAAATTCGTATTGGTCATGGTAACTGCGATTTCCACTGCCAGCAGACCAAACAGAGTCGTAAATTTGATGATCGGGTTCAGAGAAACAGAAGATGTGTCTTTGAACGGATCGCCAACTGTGTCGCCAACTACGCTTGCTTCATGAAGAGGAGTGTTTTTCATCTTCAGATCAACTTCAACAATCTTCTTGCCATTATCCCAGCAACCGCCGGCATTGGCCATGAAGATAGCCTGGAACAGACCGAAGAAAGCGATACCAATCAGATAACCGATGAAGAAGTAGGGATTGAAGAATGACAACGACAGCGTCATAAAGAAAATAACGATGAAGATGTTGATCATTCCCTTTTGAGCATACTGGGTGCAAATCTTGACAACTTCTTTACTGTCTTCAATCGAAGCTTCTTTTTTGTCCAGATCAATATTCTTCTTGATAAACACAACAGCCTGATAGGCGCCTGTGGTTACAGCCTGAATGGAAGCACCGGTGAACCAGTAAATCACGCAACCACCCATAATCAGTCCCAGAATGATTTCCGGCTGAACGAGAGAGAGTTTGCCGACAACGTTGCCGAAGAGACCTTCAAGCAGGATGATAATGCCGAAGACCATTGTAGTTGCACCAACAACTGCCGTTCCGATCAAAACCGGCTTGGCGGTTGCTTTAAAGGTGTTTCCGGCACCATCTGCTGATTCCAGAAAATGTTTGGCTAATTCGAAATCAGGTGCAATTCCATATTCTTTCTTAACAGCTTCTTTTGCATCAGGACGGGACTCAATCATGGAAAGCTCATAAATAGACTGAGCATTGTCCGATACAGGACCGAAGCTGTCAACAGCGATTGTAACCGGGCCCATGCCCAGGAAGCCGAAGGCTACTAAACCGAATGCAAACACTGGAGCTGCAAAAGTAAATGCCGGAGGCATCAAAGCCATAATTGCCGGATTTTTAGATACCAGATAGGCAATCAGCATCAGGATCATTATAGTCAGGCCTTCCCAGAAAGCAGAGAAGTTACCTGCAACAAGACCGGAGAGAATATTCAAAGAGGGTCCGCCCTGTTTTGAGGCATTGACAACTTCTTCGCAGTGACGTGAGGACGTGCTGGTGAAAACTTTTGTCAATTCCGGAATCAAAGCACCCGCAATTGTTCCGCAACTGATGATGATGGAAAGGGGCAACCACAAACCTGCATAAGGATCAGTCAAGTCGCCCAGAAGATAATAACTGGCAATGAATGTTACGACAATGGATAAAATTGATGTAATCCAAACCAGGTTGGTCAAGGGGTGTTCAAAATTAAAATCTTTCTTGCCGGAGAAGGCTATTTTGCTGAGAACATCATTGACAAAGTAAGAGGCAAGAGAAGTCAATATCATCAGGATTCTCATAGCGAAAATCCAAACAATCAACTTGCCGCCCATTGCGGGATTTCCTGCCAATGCCAGAGCTAAAAAGGCAATCAAGGCAACACCGGTAACACCATAAGTTTCAAAACCATCGGCAGTGGGGCCAACGCTGTCGCCCGCATTATCACCGGTACAATCGGCAATAACACCAGGGTTTTTCGGATCGTCTTCGGGAAGATGGAAAACAATTTTCATCAAGTCTGAGCCGATGTCGGCAATCTTGGTGAAAATACCGCCGCAGATACGCAGAGCGGATGCGCCCAGAGATTCACCGATAGCAAATCCGATAAAGCTGGGTCCGGCCAGTTCTTTGGGAATATAGGCCAGGATGATGATCATAAAGAAAAGTTCAATACTGACTAAAAGCAGACCGACACTCATGCCGGAACGCAAACAGATGTTGACGATATTCATGGGATTGCCGCTAAGTGAGGCAAAGGCGGCGCGGGAATTAGCCACGGTGTTAATGCGGATGCCGAACCAGGCAACAACGTAGGAACCAAGGATACCGACAATAGAGCAAATCAGAATAATTACGATTCCAAATGTGTGAGCACCCTGTAACACGCCAAAGTAATAAACTATACAAGCGGCAATCAGTATCCACAAGGCGATTAAAAATTTGCCCTGTTGGAAAAGATACGTTTTGCAGGTTTCCCAGATTGTCTGGGAAACATCAAGCATCGACTTGTGCGCAGGCAGATTTTTAGTTTGCACATATTGAATAATACCAAAAATCATACCGATGACGCAGATGACAAGTCCGATATTGAGAATTGTCAACCCTTGCAGGGCTCCGCCAAGAAAAGAGACAGCGGTCAAATCAGGTACTTTGATGTCCGCCTCACCTGCTAAAGCGGTTCCGGCGAGCACCAGCATTATTAAACCGCTTAGTAAAACTGTCCAGATACTTCGTTGATCTTTTAACATCATTAAACCTCCTTTTTTAAAATAGTACTCATATTTTTTGTTTGGTAATTGCCTATTGCTGTTTGCATGCCTGATGAAACAATTTCAGTTGCTGCATCTGCTGCCCACTGAATAATTTCCTGTAAAACGCTGATTTGGTCTTTTCCAAAAGGTTCCAACACATAACCTTCAATGCGGGATTTATCAGCAGGTTTTCCAATACCCAGCCGTATCCGCATAAATTCGGAAGAGCCTAAGTTTTCCTCAATGGATGACAGACCTTTATGTCCGGCATTTCCTCCACCCGTTTTTAGTCGAACAGACCCGAAAGACAAATCAAGGTCATCGTGGATCACTATCAGATTACTTATTTCCGTTTTAAAGAACGCATGTAACTGCCTTACAGCATTACCACTCAAATTCATGTATGTTTGAGGCATGGCTAAAATTACACTTTTCGAACCGATCTTGCCTTTGCCCCATAAAGCTTTGAAACTATTTTGACTTAAATCTAAATCGAGCGTAGCGGCCAGTTTCTCCAAAACCATAAACCCGATGTTGTGTCTTGTAGAACTATAGCGATTTCCCGGATTTCCTAAACCAACAATCAAGTACATCGCTTGCTCCCTCTTTTTTGCGCGCCCGGGGAAAATTTTTGCTAAAATAGAGGGAAACATTTTCTCCAGTCCATTCCATTTATTGTTATTGTATCGTTCTATTTACCTTTATCTTTGTCTTTTTCAGACTTTTCTGCTGCTGCCGGTGTCGCCGCTGTTGCTGCTTCCGCAGTCGCTGCCTTTGCTGCCGCTGCCGCCTCTTCTTCCGGTGTGGCCTTAGCAACCTTGATTACTGCTACCGCTGCTACTGCCGCGTCGGGAGGATCAAGAACTGTTATTCCTTCAGGAAGTTTCAATTCCTTTACTTTAAATGAATCACCAATATCCAGCGCGGTTACATCTACATCGATATGATTAGGAAGATTTGCCGGCAGACAGGAAACTTTTACTTCACGTTTAATATGCTGTAACTCGCCGCCATTTTCCACGCCGATGGATTTTCCGATGTAACGTAAAGATACTTCAAAGGTGAGTTTGTGTTTTAAATCTACTTCATAGAAATCAGCATGATAGAATTTACCGGTTAAAGGCTGAACCTGCAATTCTTTGATTAACGAAAGTTTTTCTATTTTACTGCCGCCATCGTCAATGATCAGTTTGATAAAGGAATGATCTTTCTTGTCTTTATGCAGTTTAAGCAGTTCTTTATTATTTACAGCCAATAATATATTTTCTGCGGATCGACCGTAAAAAATCGCCGGTACAAATCCTTGCTGCCGCAAACGGCGGGCTGGCCCTTTTTTCTGTTCTTTGCGTACTTGAACCGCTAATTCGGTGATCTCCATTTAATGCCTCCTATGTAAATTACATATAAATTAATCGAAATTATTCGTCAGCAGTTATTTTTGATGTAGAACTAATATGACGAAACTGATAACGGCTTCTATACTTTAATCCTGATAATTTCAAGAGATTTTTGATAAAATACAAAAAATGACCGCCAGTATAGTAACTTTAGCCATTTTATTGATTTATATAGAGATCCTAGCTCAACAATCACAAATATTTCCACTGTTTTTTCAGGCGTGATTGTGCCCAAAAGCTCATTTGAATTGAATTAATTGACCTTTATTGATAGAAAATTATTACAATATGTCTTAATAAGAAATGAGAAGCTCTTATGATTGGACTAATTAAATTTAAAATATGACTGTTAAACGATTAATATTATTTCTGATAATTATCTTCCTTGGCCTGAATTCAGTTGCTATTGCCGATGAGAGGCAGAAAAATCCGCCGGATTTATTTTTAAAAAATACGAAAGCCCACATATTCTCAATCAAAATTATTAACACCTTCCCTCACGATCCCAAAGCCTTTACACAAGGGCTTCTTTTTTACGATGGATATTTATACGAATCGACGGGTCTTAATGGCAAATCGACTTTAAGAAAAGTCAATATTAAATCAGGCAAGATATTACAGGAATTCAAGTTAGACCAAAAGTATTTTGCCGAAGGCATAACAATTTCCAAAAATAAGATATATCAGCTAACATGGCAGAATAATACGATATTAGCCTATGATCTTTTAAGCTTTAAGCTATTGGAAGAATTTTCTTATTCAGGAGAAGGGTGGGGGATAGCCACCGATGGGAAAAATCTTTTTATGAGCAATGGCACCGCGGTTATTGATTGTATCGATCCGGAGTATTTCAATGTGGTCCGAAAAATTAATGTTCATGATGGAAAGACAGCCATTGGCAATCTCAATGAGTTGGAATTTATACGCGGAGAAATATGGGCAAATATTTTCATGGAAAATTTCATTGTACGCATTTCTCCGCTAACAGGTGAAGTCTTAGGCTGGGTTGATTTAACTTCACTATATGATCTGTTGCCCGGTGATTACAGGGCAGATGTGTTAAATGGTATTGCTTACGATCAAGATAATGATCGTATTTTTATTACCGGAAAGCTCTGGCCAAAAATATTTGAAATTAGCTGTCAGTAATACTTTATTTGGAACGAACATCAGATATTCACACGAATTGGTAAAATCACAGTTGTGATGCCTTCCCACTGTAGCCTTCTCTGGATGGCGAAGGCCGTTTCGTTATGGAGAATTCTCTGGAAGGGATTCTCCTGGCGGAAGACGAGCTTCCCCGTAAAAACTGACGATTTGGGGAATTCCTGAACGATACTCTGGCAGAGGTTGGTCGCTGTTTCTACGACATCAGTTCCTACGCCCATACGATAATCAGCTGCATAGCCATAGGAACGGGCTAATTTAACATATTTGGCAAGTTGCTCCGTAATCGATGATTTTAGGGCATCAATCTCCGAAGCACCCTTAAATGCGCCGGAATCAATCTCTGCAACAGATAGAAAGATGAAATTACGATAGAGTTTGGGGAATTCTTTAAAAACGGAAAGCCATGAATGAAGGCCGAAACCGTTATACCCGCTCACTAGAATAATGGCTGTCCTTTCATTCGTATTAAGCGGTTCTTCATTAGGAGCTTGTCCCGATGGAATTGAAGACAGAATTTCTTCAAGTTGACGCACGCCTTTGCGCACTTTCAGGTAATGTCCCCGAATCAGATAGCATAGGACAATCAAAGCGAACGTAATGAGCAGGGTTACCCATCCTCCTTCACTGAACTTCTCATAGACTGTGACAATCAAGATAGTCACGCAAAGAATCAAACCGATAATATGAATAGCAATGTGTCTTGCCCAATTTTTGTCATCACGCCGGTTCTGGAAAAAAAACTGCGCCATGCCGTATTGGGACAGCGAGAAGGTGAGAAAAACGTTGATTGAATACATAACAACCAGAGCTGATACCGAACCATGAGTATAGAAAAGCACGGCAAGCGATGCCGCCCCCATGAGCAGAACGCCGTTTTGCATGGTGAGACGTTCCGAAAGAGCAGAAAACCGCCGGGGAAGCCAGGAATCAACGGCCATATTGGCCATGACGCTTGGGCCGCCGGCAAAACCGGATTGCGCACCGACCATGAGCAGCGCTCCTTCCGAAAGAATGGTGATAAGCGCCATGGTGCCGCCCATATACCAGCCACTAAATGTCCTGTCAGCCAGGATGGCATTCAGGGTTCTGCCCTCTACTGGTACAATGGAAAATAAAGCATAACAAAAAAGAAGACCGGAGGCCGTAACGGCAAGTGACACAGCCAGATATACCATGGTGCGCTTGCCTGTCTGAACCTTTGGTTCGCGCATGACATTCATGGCGTTGGAAACGGCCTCGATTCCCGTATATGTTCCACCGCCCATGGAGAATGCCCGCAAAAAAATTGCCAGGATTCCAACAAGCCCAATTGTCGAGAGATCAGAATTCACGCTTCCGCGATATTTTTCTAAAACCGGTCCGATCTCGTCAAGATGGGTTCCCAGGCCATAGCCAATGAGAAGAAGATGGGTAATGACAAATATGATGAAAATAGGAGCGAGAAAAGTGATGGACTCTTTAATCCCCCGTAGGTTTAAAATAACCAGCAGGATAATCAAGCAAGCAACGAAAGTCATCTTGTAAGGTAAAAAAGCGGGATTTATATAGCTGAATAAAGCATCCCCGCAGGAAGCCAGAGAAACGGTTATTGTCAGGATATAGTCAACAAGAAGAGCCGATCCGGCAACTACGCCTGCTTTGCTGCTGATAGTATGGGTGGCGACCATATACCCTCCGCCGCCGTTGGGAAAGCGTTCAATGATGCGGGAATAAGCGTAGGCAATAATAAATACTGTCAGTGCCGTGGCAATAGCAATAAAGATGGCGAGGTAAGTATGTGGTCCCAAAGCTTTGAATGCTTCTTCCGGTCCATAGGAAGATGATGACAAGCCGTCAGCACCCAGACCGATCCATGCCAGAAGCGGGATCAGGGAAATTTTGTGAAAAAGGGAAGGTTCATTGATGTCACGCGGTGCGCCAATAAAACGACGCCTGCTGCGCTCAAAAAAAGATGGTTGATGTTTAGTATCATTTATATTCATGTGCTGTCCCTAACCTGCTAATATCCGCTCGACTATTCAACCATTTTTCGGAGCAGGGCTTTTACAATTTGCACCTTGAATCTGTTTTTGGAAAGGGGCATGAATGTCTGCATCGCAACATCTCCTGCTTTCATAGCAGTCTCATCGCTTACCTGCTTGCCTTCCAGATACCCTTCAACACCCCTGGCTCTAAGTGGAATGGGTGCCACAGCGCCAAGCACGATGCGGGCATCTTTAATGGTCTGCTTCTCCACGTTAAAGCAGTAGGCAAGGCTCACAATGGGGAAGTCAATGGCGTTACGTATTCTAAATTTATGATACCCCTGCCTGTTGTTTTTAGAGGGTGCAGGAATCTCGATCTCAGAGACAAGCTCATTGTCATCAAGAACTGTGCATTTCATTATCTGCACAGCAAAAAAAGCATCCGCCTTGAGCACTCTTTTGGTGGTTCTTATTTTTGCCCCCAGCGCCATGAGCGCCGGAGCCATGTCCGATGCATTAACAGCAATGCAGCCGCAGTTCACACACCGCGTGGCTTCGGACTGGATGTCGCTTAGACCTGTTATGTTCTGGATTCTTGAGCATCTGTTGTGACTGTCACAATGCACCTCAAGTGGTTGCCCCATTTGCATATGAGTCTTGTGCGTTATGTTGGCGATGGACTGAGCGGATTTACGTCCGGCAGCGACAGCGTGTATCACTGATGCCGGGCCACTGGTAATATCTCCACCTGCATATACCCTGCCGAGGTTGGTTGCGCTGCTTTCTTCATCAATGAGAATCAGACCGCGTTCGATCTCTACCTGATTGCTTACGTAAGCCAAATCGGTTGACTGGCCAATGGCCAGAATAATCTGGTCAGCATCAATTGTTTCTTTTACTGAATGGTCAAAGCTTGGATTAAACTGTCCCTTCTCATCAAACGCAGATGTGCATCGGATAACTTCCATCCCGGTCAGACGACCATTTCGTTCAATGATCCGGTTCGGTCCCAAGGATGGCTTAATGGTTACCCCTTCGGAGAGCGCCTCGGCGATCTCATCTTCAAAGGCCGGCATGGTGTCGCGTGACTCCAGACAGACCATTGTCACCTGCGATGCGCCGAGTTTTTGGGCACTTATCGCAACATCGACAGCAACATTACCGCCGCCGATGACCAGAACTTTTTTGCCAAGAGCAGGTTTTTGGCCAAGCCCGATTGATACCAGAAAATCTATGCCAGAGGTAAGAAGTTCCGATTTTTCGATATTAACTGATCTTTTGCCCCATGCTCCTGAAGCAAGAAAAACGCTGTTGAATTTTTTTCTCAGATCCTTCAGTGTGTAGCCTTTCTGACCAATCGTAACACTTAGCTTGAATTTGATCCCCATTGCCTCAAATGCCCTGACCTGTCTTCTAACCAATTCTTTGGGTAGGCGATAGGCAGGAATGCCAAAGGTGAGCATACCACCAGCTTCTGGCATTTTATCATAAACGGTCACCTGGTATCCGGCTTTTCTCAGATAATATGCGGCAGACAGGCCTGCAGGCCCGGCACCGACAATAGCCACGCTCTTCTTGAGCTGTTTTTTGGGTGCTGTCAGGAACTCTTTGGCGTTGTCCAGTATATAGTCACCAACAACACGTTCGACGTTTCGAATGGAGACAGCCTCATCAAATTCGGAACGGTTGCATTTTGATTCGCATAAATGGGGGCAGACCCTTCCGGTAATTGCCGGCATCGGGTTGCTTGCCAGGATGATCAAAGCAGCAGCGCGAAGATCTCCTTTGCGAACATGCTCCATATAGGCCGGAATCTCAATATTTCCGGGGCAGGTTTCGGCGCAGGCAGGTTGTGCCACTCTCACACTGCCAAAAATAGAATGGTATCTGTTCTCTCCAAGAAGAGCGCCACACTTTGTGCCACCTTTTCTCAAGCAATGAAACAGGTCTTCAGGAGTTCTGTAATACCAGCATCTCGGTTCCTGGCAGATGTTACCCCCAAGGGTGGCCATGTTTCTGATCTGGGGTGAAGCAACCATTCTGGCTGCCTCTGCCAGTAACGGGTATTGCTCCTTTATTGTTTCGTTTTTGCAGATTTCTGTAAGCGTTGTGAGTGCTCCGATCCGAACGCCTTTCTTAGTTGCTTTTACATATCTTAAGCCTGGAATTGTCTTGAGATCAACTACGATCTCAGGTGCCTCAGAATGAATTTTGTCCTTGAGAACACCGAGAAGATCTGTGCCGCCCGCAATAACCGTTGCCTTTCCTTTTGCCTTGGACAAAATTGCCGTGGCCTCTTTGAAAGAGGAAGCTGATATGTGTTTGAAGTTTCGAAGAGTCATCTTTTTCTCCTTATCCCTTTCCCAAAGCCCGGAGTACTTTTTCGGGCTTGATCGGAATATCATTAATTCGAACACCAATGGCATTGTAGATTGCGTTCATGATGGCCCGTGGTGTGCAGGTCAGGGTGCCTTCACCAATTCCGCATGCTCCGTATTCTCCTGCGCCCCTCCAGATTTCAAGAAGGATGGGATCAACTTCAGGCATGTCGGCCATGGTAGGAATCTTATAGTCAATCCAGTTAAAATTGAGTGGTACACCGGTTGCCTCATCATAGATGATCTCTTCGGTCAGGGCTTCTCCCAAGCCAGTTACCTGACCACCAACCTGTTGGGCCTCGGCACCGGACGCGAACATGACGGTTCCGCAATCGTTGATTACCACCAGATGGAGCACATCAACTTTTCCCGTGTCTGTATCCACCTCCACTTCGGCAAAATTAGCAAAGTAAGGAACGCCGGTCTTTTCCGCGTTGGGTACTCTGCTTGTGGTGACCACAATGGGCACAAGGTCTCCTTGAAACAAAAGCTCTTTTACGCTTAGCCCCTGATCCGGATTATTCCTGAGAAAAATACGGCCATCTACAATATCAAGCTCATCAGGTTTGGCATTGAGCAGAGGTTCTGCCCTTTTCAAAATCTCTTTTCTTACCTCTTTTGCAGCCACGGCAAGCACTTCCGATTGCAGGTAGGAGACGGAACTGTCGGTCTGCACGCAATCTTTCATGCTGGTTTCTGTGTTGACCACATGGTTCCAGTGGATACTCTCGGGAGTAACACCCAGAAAACTCAAAGCTTCGGCGCAACCAAGAACGTTGCAGGTATTGGAGCCGGTACCGGTTTCAACTGTAGGAGCATCAAGAATCACCGTGCCGTCAGGATTCAAAGTTATGGAAACAGGAATACGTCCGCGGCGCACTTCCTGCCATTCCGCGTGCCAGGCCGGATGGAGTGAAAAACCCACGCCGCGTTTCTTAACTTTGCTGTAAAGCTTCCCCTGACCGGGTTTGTGGCGCTTTTCGCTCCAACCGATCTTTTCTGACCCCTGCTTGAGTACCTCCACCAGACTCTTATCCGGCAGAGTTTCCCACTCGTGCCCGAAGTTTTTAATACATAGATCAATAGGATCCATATCAAGCTTTTCAGCAAGCAGGTCAATAACGTGTCCGAATATAAGATTAAATTGAGAGTTGCCCACTCCCCGCATCATACATGCCGGAAGTTTGTTTGTATAAACGCCATAGGATTCGAGCTTGACGTTAGGTATATGGGCAAAGGATGCTTCAGCGATTTCCATGGGGGCAAATTTCAAAGCAAAAATAGAGTGGTCCGCATAGGCTCCGGTATTGCCGATGGACTTAAAATATAAAGAGGTGATGGTTCCATCTTTTTTGGCGCCCACCTTTCCATAATAGATGGCCGGCTGACGGGAATCGTGAAAACTTTCACGGCGGGTATGTCGAAATTTTACAGGGCGGCCCGTTTTTTTGGAAAGCACGGCAGTGAAGAGGAAAAAGGGCTGTTCGCCTGTATCACCCCGTCCAAACTGCCCGCCAACATAGGAGCTGATGACATTCACTTTATGCAGCGGCAGATCAAGCATCTGGCTTATGTGCATGCGTGATTGATCTGCTTCGTATGAATTGGAGTAGAGGGTAAGTTTTTCGTCAGTCCAGTTAACAAGACAACACCAGTTATCAAGTGATGCCTGTGTGGCGTTATGATGTGTCGAGGTGCCATCAACAACAACCTCTGCTTCGGCAAACCCGGCATCTACATCGCCTTTGTTCAGAAAGACATCATCCCCGCCCACTTTTTCTTTGGGCAGAACATTGTTCTGGGTAATTTCCGGATGAACCAGCGGGGCGCCGGGCTTCATGGCTTCGAGAGGATCAAGTACAAACGGTAACACTTCCCATTCTACATCAATCAATCGAATAGCTTCATCGGCAATCTCTTCGCTTTCCGCTGCTACAACAGCGCCAACTTCGTCTGTAACCCAACAGGCGTAATCTCCCAGTACTCGCCGATCACGAAACTGCCGCCACATCATCCGGTCATAGCTGACGGTATCCACACCATCTGTCCAGCCGGCATTGGTGTCTCGAAGTGAAGCAAACTCCGGATCCTTGTAGGTCATCACTGCTGCCACGCCGGGAAGATTTTGTGCCCGGCTCACATCAATTTTTCTGATGCGCGCATGGGCATGGGGGCTGCGCATCACCTTGGCATAAAGCATACCGGGGAATCGGCTCAGCAGCGTTATATCGTCCACATATTCGACTTTTCCACTTGCCTTTTCCCAGGCATCAATCCTTGGTCGGTATCCTCCGACAAATTTGCGATCTGAGCGCGGCTTGTAGGGCTGTTTCATAACGACTCTCCTTTTTTCGCAATTTTTTCCGAGGCGTGTGTTACTGCCTGCGCGATGGCGGCGTAGCAACCGCAACGGCAGATGTGTCCGGAAAGGGCCTCTTTTACTTCAGCCATAGTCGGTATGGGATTCTCATTGAGCAGAGCTCTGGTGCTCATCACAAAGCCGGGAGTGCAGATGCCACACTGAAGAGCAGTGCCATAACCCGGTTCGCACTGATTAGCAAATGCTTCCACTACAGGATCATCCTTCTTAAGCCCCTCTATAGTGGTTATATTATGGCCGTCTGCTTCAACAGCCAGCATCATGCACGACAATATAGCTTTGCCATCCATGATCACAGTGCAGGCTCCACAGGCTCCTTCGTCACAGGAAACCTTGAGGCCGGTATAGCCAAGCTTTTCTCTTAACAGATAAGAGAGAGTCATAGTTGATGTGATGTCACGCTCCGGTGCAAAATTATGCCAGCGATCATTTATCTTTATTTTGATTTCGGGTGGTTGCTTGGTAACGGGTTTCCTGGCACCTTTATTTTTCTTAACACCTTTAGATAGTTTAGGCATTGCTCGTCTCCTTAAAGACATGATTTGTTTTGGTCATTGTTAGCTCCTTCGAGACACCGTCCAAGTAGGATAAGGCAAGCTTCGCCGCCTCAAGAATATCGAGGAGATAGACAACATCACGCTGCATAGACCACCTCTGCAGATTTAAGAATTGCATTTTTGCGAAGGTAATTCCGGCTCGCCTCAATTCCCCTGCGACTTACTAAGTCCACCTGACGTCCGAGAATTCGCTGAAGATCATCCTGCATGCGTACCATATCAAAGAGAGTATGCCGGGCTTTAGGGGCAAACCTGGCCAGCACATCCACATCGCTGTCGGCGCGAAAGTCTTCGCGCAATACAGACCCGAAAAGTGACAGTTCAGTGATTTGCCAGCGACGGCAAAAATCAGCCACTTCTTCCTTCGGAATGTCTATGCGAGATTTCATAATACTACCTCCATGATCTTGAAATTCCCGATATTGCGAGTTTTGTCAACGGCCATAACCGTGTTCTCCACATTGCTTAAAGGCATAATAAGTAAAATAATTTGGCCTGTCAATGGAATTAAATTAATCCCGACAAAAATGAACAACATCCACCATCAAATAAAAAAGGCGATTGAAGAACAAGCTCTGCTTTCCGGCGTGACAGTCAGGACGACCGGAAATCTAGGATTGGCGTGGGTAGAGTAAGTTGTCAATTTAACACAACCATCCCGAATATTTTGTAAAGTGTCTCGTTAGGGTTTTAGTATATTTGTCAATTCGGCTTTCTTTTTTCTTAAAATATCATACTCATCGGTTCTTCTATAAAAATATGACGGGTGTTTAATGGTGACCACGGGAATCGTCAAATGTTGCTTTTCAAGAAACTTCGCAACCTCGTTACCTAATGCAAGAATAGATTTAGGGTTAATTAGTTTGATTTCATCTATAAAGTATTTTCTGTAACAGATACTAAAAGAAGCGTCGTTAATTCTTGCCTGTTCACATTCAGTGCTGCACTTGAACAGATCAGTAAATGCCACCTGCTCAGAAATCTCTTTTTCATGCTTTTGAATATGATTGTTCTGATATTCCTCATATGTTTCGAGTTTTTTACTTAGATCCAAAAAATAGCGCAGATACCGTTTTAGATTTTTATAATATTTAAGCGATTTGTCGTTTGATGATTGAAGCCTCTTACATATTTCAGAATCCCATTCTTCGTGTGCCTTTAATAAATTCTCTCCTTTTTTCCCTTTGAAATAAATGGTTTCTTCTGGAAGTGGATGGCCCGGATTCTTAGCAACAACCAGAATTTTAGCTGTATTTGATTTGCAGGGACTAAAAGCTCTTGGGACTACGCCAGCAGAAAAATCTTTCCAAGCATGAGGACACTCGGTTTTTTCATAAGTACAATTCATTACGTTCATGTAAAATGGCCTGAATTTCCTATTCATTA
>JBAXON010000047.1:0-15779 GCA_037133255.1 Deltaproteobacteria bacterium | reverse complement strand
TTGCCAAGCTTGTTAAAGAAGGAAAACTGACACCCAAAAAAGATCTTGGCGGCATCAAGGTGACCTATCATGATCCCTGTTATCTGGGAAGACATAGCAGCGTTTATGATGCGCCACGAGAAATTATTGCATCCATACCGGGGCTGGATTTTGTCGAAATGGACAGGAATCGTGAGCAAAGCATGTGTTGCGGTGGCGGTGGCGGGGGATTGTGGATGGAAAAACTCAAAGGCGAGCGCTTAAGCGATCTGCGTGTGGAAGAGGCATTGGCAACAGGGGCATCTGTGCTGGCAACCTCCTGCCCATACTGCATTACCATGTTTGAAGACAGCGTTCGAACGCTCAATGCCGATGATAAAATTAAAGTTAAGGATGTAAGCGAACTTTTCCTGGAAAGTATGGATATAAATATTGATGAATCTGCGGCTGATACCTGCAGTGTGAGCTAAATGTAAAGAGTAGGGAGATACTATGAGCAGAATTGGTGTTTTTGTTTGCCACTGCGGGTTAAATATTGCAAAAACAGTTAGGGTAAGCGAGCTTGCGGAATTTGCCGCAACTTTGCCGGATGTTGTTGTCGCTAAAGATTATAAATTCATGTGTTCCACGCCGGGACAGGAAATGATACAGCACGACATCAAGCAATACAATCTTGATCGCGTGATTGTCACCGCCTGTTCTCCACTTATGCACGAAAAGACATTCCGCAAAGTAATCGAAAACGCCGGATTGAATCAATACCTTCTGACTATTGTTAATATTCGCGAGCAGGTTTCCTGGGTAACAAGCGATGTTGAAGAAGGCACAGCGAAGTCCAAAGCCTTGCTCAACGGCGCGGTTTATCGCGCGAGACTTTTGGCGCCGCTGACCTCGCGTGTCATTGATGTCAATCCCGATGTGATGGTTATCGGGGCGGGCATCGCTGGAATTCAGGCCGCGCTGGAACTTGCCAACACCGGCAAGAAAGTATATCTGGTCGAAAAAAACTCCACCATCGGCGGGCACATGGCCCAGTTTGATAAAACATTCCCGACCCTGGATTGTTCCGCCTGCATTCTCACCCCCAAAATGGATAATGTTTTGCAGCACAAGAACATTTCAATGCTTACATATTGTGAGGTGAGTGCGGTAAAAGGGTATGTGGGCAATTTCGATATTACCATAAAACAGAAGGCGCGCTATGTTGATCATAGCAAGTGCAACGCCTGTCTGGCCTGTACGGAGAAATGCCCCGGAAAGGGAGTTTCTGAATGGGATGAATCGCTTGTAAAAAGAAAGGCGATCTATATTCCGTTTCCTCAGGCTGTGCCGCAAAAACCGATTATTGATAAGAATTCCTGTACCTTTTTTCTCAAGGGCAAGTGTCGCCTGTGCGAGAAAGTCTGCGAACAGAAGGCCATTGATTTTGAACAGTCCGATACTTTCATTGATGTCAAGGTTGGAGCCATTATCGTGGCGACAGGCTTCGATCTGATGGATACAAAGCCGCTGGTTCAATATGGTTACGGCAAGTATCCCGGTGTTTATAATTCTCTTGAGGTGGAGAGACTTTTCAACTCCGCCGGTCCGACGGCGGGCAAGGTGACGATGCGCGATGGCAAGGAACCACAATCGATTGCCATTCTGCATTGCATCGGCAGTCGCGATAAAAATCATTTCGAACATTGCAGCCGCGTCTGCTGCATGTATTCACTCAAGTTCGCGCATCTATTCAAGGAAAAAACATCCGCGGATGTTTATCAGCTCTATATCGATATGAGAGCTGCCGGAAAAGGATATGAAGAATTTTATAACCGCCTTTCGGAAGAAAATGTAAAGTTCATCCGCGGCAAAGGGGCACGAGTTACCGAGAGCACAGAAGAACCGGGACGGCTGATAGTCGAAGCGGAAGATACAATCACCGGTAAGTTTATGAAGATTCCGGTAGATATGGTTGTGCTTTCTCCGGCTATTGTTCCACGGGCGGAATCTAAGGATATCGGGCGACTTTTAAATCTCAGCACCGATAAGCAGGGCTTTTTTATGGAGAGGCATCCGAAACTTGCGCCTCTTTCCACCATGTCGGAAGGCATTTTTATTGCCGGTGTCTGCCAGGGGCCCAAAGATATTCCCGATACAGTTGCTCAGGCATTAGGTGCGGCGGCGGAAGCGCTAACCATTGTTGTCAAGGATAAAATGGAATTGGAAGCCACCACAGCGATGGTCAATCCGGCCTCGTGTTGCGGTTGTCAGAACTGCGTTCGCGTTTGCCCTTACGGCGCGCCAGGTTTTAACTATGAAAAGAGAGTTTCGGAAATTAATGAGGCTCTGTGCAAAGGTTGCGGGCTTTGCGCTTCTGTCTGCCCGTCATCAGCGATCATTGCCCGCCATTTTACCAATGAGCAGGTTCTTGCTGAGATGGAAGGCCTCATGGAGTTTTAGCATGACGCTATAAAAATCTCATATGCTGCGTTGCGCTCCGTTCGCGTCGCTGCGACCTACGAAAAAGTAGGCCTCACTTCGCGATATTCGCGCGCCTTGCCTCTGAAGATTTTTCTAACGTCATGACAATGTTGCATTGTTTTTGTAGAAAGGAAAGTTTATGTCGTTTGAACCGAAGATATTGGGCATAGCCTGCAACTGGTGCACATATACTGGTGCGGATCTGGCCGGGACAACAAGGTTGCACTATCCTCAAAATGTCCGTGTTATAAGGGTGATGTGTTCCAGCAGGATCAATCCTTCGTTTATATTCCGTGCCTTTCAGTTAGGTGCGGATGGCGTTCTTATCGGCGGTTGCCATCCCGGTGATTGTCACTATAACACAGGGAATCTTTACGCCAGAAGAAGACTTGCTACAACTAAAAAGATACTGGAGTTTGCCGGTCTGGAACCGGGAAGATTAAGAGTGGAGTGGATTTCCGCATCTGAAGGCAATAAATTTGCCGAAGTGGTTGAAGAGTTCACAACGCAGATTAAAAATCTTGGCCCCCAAACGAAGCTGAAGATAGCGCAGTAGCGTCGGGAGAAAATATGACAGATTTTAAGAAAATAGAAGAAAATTTAAAAACAGAAGCAGGAAGGCTTTTGAAAGAAGGCCTGGTAACCGTAGTCTTGTCGTATGGGAAAGGATTTGATAAAAGCCATCCGATGCCCTATGCCGCGAAAACTGCTGCTGACTTGGAGAACATAGTCTTTAACGAATATTGCAACTATAATATGGCCAGATACCTTGTCCGTTACCCGCAGGGAACTAAAATTGCAATTGCTGTCAAAGCTGCTGATAGCCGTGCGGTCATTCAGCTAATCCAGGAAGAAAAAGTTAAAAGAGAAAACCTGGTAATTCTGGGCATTCCGGTACAGGGAATGAAAAACCCCAAAACCGGAGAAGTAATCGACAGCAGAACAACCAGCGGTCTGCATAATCCGGTTCTCTATGATAAGCTTCTGGGCGAAGAAATTCATGGCCCAAAGAGCGCCTCACCCTATGATGTGTTGGCACAGTATGAAGCGATGAGCAAAGACGCACGCTGGGAATTCTGGAAAAAAGAGCTGGATAAATGCATCCGTTGTTATGCCTGCCGTAAAGCCTGCCCCATGTGTTATTGCGATCCCTGCTTTATTGACCAGAGCAAACCTAAGTGGGCGGATAAAGCGCCAGAATCTCCCGGTAATATGATGTATCACCTGACTCGGTTTCATCATCTGGCAGGCCGTTGCATCGATTGCGGCGAGTGTTCGCGGGCCTGCCCGGTGGATATTCCCCTCTACCTTTTCCATAAAAAAGTGGCGAAAGATACAGAGGAAATGTTCAACCTGAAAGCCGGTATGAGTATAGAAGATAAGCCTGTTCTGGTTGATTTTAGGGTTGAAGATTCCGATAAAATTTTGGATTAAGCAAGGAGATCGGTTTGTGTTAAAAAAAACAGCAATAGAAAAAATTCCCCAACTGGCAGCCGTGCTGATGGAGAAAGGGAAACTACTGGCTCCCGTCAAGGAAGCTTCCGGCCATAACTTTGCGCAGATTTCAGATCCGCAGAAGGTCGATCTAAATTTTTACAATACCCTCATGAGCCCCAAGAGCGCGTTTTTCCCCCACAAGGAGGATTTTGTCAAATATAAAGTTGGGAGGCCGGTAGCGGAAGCGGAACCGGTACTATTGAATCTGAAACCGGTATTTCTGTTTGGTGTGCGTCCCTGTGATGTCAGAAGTTTTGAAATCATGGATATCCATTTTAATGCAGCGGGTATTATTGATCCCTACTGGCGGGCAAGAAGAGAGGCGACAACCATTTTCGGTTATGCCTATGATCTAAGCTTGCCTGTTGACTCAGCCGATTTCTATAATGCGCTGGGTATTTTTGCGGCCGATCCCGAGGGCAGCGATATTTTCATGGTGAAAAAAGATAAAGAGTTGTTGCTTAAGGCAATAACACCCAAAGGTGAGAAGCTTTTAGCCGAGTTGGATGTTCTGACCAAGGCGCCATCCGCTGATGAGAAGTATTTTGAAGAATATATAAAAAAGGGCAAAGAGTACAAAACACGTTTTATCTGTGTGGATTCAGAAGTAATCGCTAAAAAATTAGAGGCTATTTTTGATAATACTGATTTTTGGACGAAGATGTCTGCCGCCTGCCTGAGTTGTGGTATCTGTACTTTTGTATGTCCTAACTGCTACTGTTTTGACATTTGTGATGACAATATGTTTAGCAAAGGAACAAGGAGCAGAGTCTGGGATGCCTGCATGTTCACTGATTTCACCCTGGAGGCAAGCGGTCATAACCCCAGAACGCAGGTTTATCAACGCCTGCGGCAGAAAATATCGCACAAGTATTCATATCATATCAGAAAATACGGCGTAATCTCATGTGTCGGTTGCGGACGCTGCACCCGCCAATGTCCGGTCAACATCGATATATATTCGATTGTCGACGCAGCACTAAAAGCATAAGTTTTCTATACTGAAAAAACATTTTTGAGGAAAAAAGATGTCAAACAACAATCCATACCTACCCATGCCGGTTCAGATCGCTAAGGTCATCGATGAAGTTGATACCCACGATATAAAAACGTTTCGGTTCACATTTCTGAATAAGGAAGACGAACAAAACTTTAAATATATGCCCGGGCAATTTGCCGAGCTTTCCATTTACGGTAAGGGCGAATCGCCAATCGGCATAGCTTCATCGCCTACAGAAGCCGGCTTTGTTGAATTTACCGTGCAAAGAGCGGGGACTGTTGTACCGGGTCTGGTAACTTCCGCTTTGCATGACATGAGCGAAGGCGGAGAGATCGGCATCCGCGGCCCTATGGGGAATTCATGGCCGTTGGAATTTCTGGAAAATAAAAATATTATTGTTGTCGGTGGCGGATTTGCCTTTACCACACTGCGATCGCTGATCAACTACATGCTGCATAAAGATAACCGTAAGCGATTCGGTGATATAACCGTGATCTATGGCGCCAGAACTCCCGGATTGCTTTTATATAAGGATGAATTGGCCGCATGGGAAAAAAGAGACGATATTAAACCTGTTATTACCGTAGATAAAGGTGATGAAACGTGGAAGGGGCGCCAAGGTTTTGTTCCGGCTGTTTGTAAGGAAGTTGCCCCGTCACCAAAAAATACGGTGGCCGTGATCTGCGGGCCGCCTATTATGATAAAGTTTACATTACCGGTGTTTTTCGATCTCGGTTTTTCCAAGGAAAACATTCTCACGTCGCTGGAAATGAGGATGAAATGCGGCATTGGAAAATGTGGGCGCTGTAATGTCGGTTCCAAATACGTTTGCAACGACGGCCCTGTATTTTCACTGGCCCAACTCGAAGAATTGCCACGAGATTTCTAACAAACTTTCCAAAGGAATAGGACATGAAATATACAAAAACACCGCTTAGCTATGGTTATGCCAACCAGATTCTAACCATCGATTTAGGAACAGGCAAGATTAATCCTCAGCCGCTGGACCAGCAGATTCGCGATTTCTTCATCGGTGGCAGAGGTTTGGGCCTCTATTTGCTGCATAAAAAAGTTAATGCCAAAACAACTGCCCATGATACGGAAAATCCGCTGATCTTTGCGCCGGGGCCGCTGGGCGGAATTCCGCAATTTCCGGGAACCAGCAAATGCATGGCTATTTCATTATCGCCCCTGACACACATTCCGGGTGTCTCCAATTTCGGCGGCCATTTCGGTGCTTATCTGAAATACGCCGGCTTTGATGCCCTTCAGATAACAGGCATTGGCGAAAAAAATACCATGATTGTGATAGACAGTTTTAAAAATGAGATATCAATAACAAAAGCCCCGGCAATTGATCAGGTCTTCGATCTGGAAAAAGCCATTGTCGATCAGTTTCTCAAGGCTGGTCATGAAAAGAAAGATATCGTTTTTTTGACTACAGGAGTAGGCGCGGCTAATACCACTTATGGCTGCATCAATAGCCATTACTACGATGCCGCAAAACCTGTGGATGGGACGAAAGGCTTGTATCGGACAAAGCAAGCGGGTCGCACGGGCTTAGGCACAGTTATGATGCACAAGAATATTCGGACAATTGTTGTGTTGGCTGGTTATCCTCATGGCGATAATCCTTATGGCGCGGCGGATTGGGAGAAAGTAAAACAAGCAGGAACAAAACTCCACAAGATAGTCAAGGATGTTGATCCTCAATCTCTCCAGATGTACCGCAAGGGTTCAGCCGGTCTCATCACTTTTATGAATAAGGAAGACTATCAATCTTTGCCTGTGAACAATTATCAGTACGGATCTCACCCGGATGCCGGAAAAATCTGCGGGAAAACCTATGCCGAACGTCTTTTTGATCACCGGGGAATGGATGGGTGCTTTCCCGGTTGTAATCTACGATGCACCAAGGGTGGTTGGGTAACTTTGGTATCCGGCGAGCATAAGGGTCAGAAAGTATGGGTGGATGGCCCCGAGTATGAAACAGCCGCTGGTTTTGGCTCTAACCTCGGCATGTGGAGCCCGGAATTTATTATGGAAGCTAACTGGCATTGCGACAATTACGGCATTGATACAATTACCACAGCCGTGACGATGGCCTTCCTGATGGAATGCTATCAGCGCGAGTATCTGGTTAAGGAAGATACCGATGGTTTTGCGCTCAACTGGGGTGATGAGCAGGCAGCATTCTCTTTTATCCACCAGATTGCCCGCTCCGAAACCAGGCTAGCAAAAGTAACAGGCATGGGCATGATTGAACTCATCGATTGGATCGCAAGTACTTATGCTACAAGAACCGGCAAACCAAATCCCAAAAAAGAAATTGAACAGTTTGCCATGCACACCAAGGGATTACCGTTTTCTCTTTACCGAACTCATAGGTCTCTGTCCATGCAGGCATCTTACGCTGCCGCAAGTGATATCGGCGCGCATCATGCAGCGGCTTGGCTCATCAAGGTTGATTTGCTGGGCGCGTTTACAACCTTGGAGGCCAGGGCACAGGCGCTAATCACTTATCCGCGTGTACGTCTGGGCAATGACAATCTTGGCCTTTGCAAGCTGCCGTGGGTGGATGTTTTCAATCCTGATTCAGGCAACCGCAAGAATACAGACATTTACATTAATCCCGCATCGCAGGAAATCTACGCTGATTTCTATAACGGCATGCTGGGGACAAATATGACCTGGGAGAAAATATTTGAGCAGACCGACAGGGATATCAATTTGCAGCGGGTTATGAATATTATGGTGTATGATAAGGAAACGGGTGAACATGACTGGATTCCGGACAGGGCGATTGGTCCTACGGAGGATAGCCTCTATGAAAGAGAAAAAGATTATAACGATCAGCAGCTCAGCACTATTCTGAGTAAGCCGCTTACGGATATTTCAAAAATGAAAACCACCGAAAAGCGGGAAATCCTGATGCAGCATAGAAAAGAAGAATTGAGAAAATTGATTGCTGTGTATTACGCGCAGCGCGGTTGGGGTGCCACCGGTATCCCAAAAGTCGAAACCCTTAAGCGGATAGGCCTATGGAATTTCTTAAATGATGAAGCCAGAACAAAAATAGCAGCGATGAACGGGGCGTGATTTACAGGTTCCATTACTACCACAACATTCGGAGGTTTGATCAATGAAACTTATCTCTCGTATTCATATTTTATCAGCCTTTTTATTTCTGATTATATCTTTTCTGCTTTTTGCCAATTCATCTTTTGCGGAAACAAAAACCTTCATTAAGGAATACACATACCATGCAGGTGATGAGGACAGCAGGAATTCCAGCAGGATCATCTCCCTTCGGGAAGTAAAAAGACTTCTGCTGGAGGAATTGGGTACATATCTGGAAAGCCAGACAGAAGTAAAAAACTTTCAAATTACAAAAGACCAGATTACCACCCTGACTGCGGGAATAGTGGGCACTGAGATTATAGAAGATAAATGGGATGGCAAAGTTTATTGGCTGAAAGCCAAGATTACTGCTGATTCCACCGAAGTTATCAAATCCATTGACAGCCTACGTAAAGACCGCGAAAAGGTAAAAGAACTAGAGGAATTAAGAAAAAAATCGGAAGAACTTTTAAAAGAAAATGAGCGGCTGAATAAAGAGTTAAAGACAGCAAAGGGTGATGCAAAACAGGAAACGGCAAAAGCCTACAAGAAGAATATTGATTATTTAACCGCTGTGGAATGGTTTTATAAAGGATTAGCCGCTAGTATAGAGAGTAACAGCAATCAGGCAATTAATGATTATAACAAAGCTATTGAGCTGAATCCGCAACTTGTAGAGGCCTACAATAACAGGGGGGTTGCTTATCGACAGCAAAACAACCAAACCCAGGCAATCAAAGACTTCAACAAAGCAATTGAGCTGAATCCGCAGGATGCAGGGGTATATAATAATCGGGGTCTTGCTTATAGTGACCTAGGTGACCATAATCAGTCAATCAAAGATTATGACAAGGCGATTGAACTGAATCCGCAGTTGGCGGTTGCTCATTACAACAGGGGGATTGCTTGTGCAAATCTTGGCAACTACAATCAAGCAATCAAAGACTACAACAAGGCGATTGAGTTGAATCCTCAACTTGTGGCAGCCTATAATAACCGTGGCGCTGCATATAGTTATCTTGGCAACAACAATCAGGCAATCATGGACTATAACAAGGCGATTGAGATAGATCCGCAAGATGCAGGAGTATATAGTAACAGGGGAATAGTCTATAGAAAAATTGGCAACCACAATCAAGCAATTAAAGACTTTAGTAAATCAATTGAATTGGACCATCACAATGCGACGGCCTATAATAACCTTGGGCTTACCTATGGAAGACTTGGCAATTACAACCAGGCAATCAAAAACTATAATAAAGCTATCACACTTAATCCGCGATATGCAGAGGCTTATAATAATCGGGGATTTGCCTATGGAAATCTTGGTAATCATAATCAGGAAATCAAAGACTTTAGCAAAGTGATTGAGCTTAATCCGCAAGATTCGGAAGCCTATATGATACGTGGTGCTACCTATGGGAATCTTAGAAAAAATAAGCAGGCAATATCAGATATTAAGATTGCTGCCCGGCTGGGTAATGAAATGGCGCAAGTATTTTTAAAAGGACAGGGAATAACTTGGTAGAGATGAATTAATTAAATATGATTTTATGCATGAAGAGAAATTAAACTATTGGGAAGACTTTGAAGAAAAATATTTGCAACTGAAAAACAAAACAAAAACTTATCCAGAACATTTTCTTTTCCGTGGACAATCGGAACACAAATTGAAACTGGAAACAACTCTTGAGCGAGCATGTAATGGTAAGCATATAACCCTAGCGGAATACGATCTATTATTAAAAAAACAAATAGCAACATTTAAGCAACAATATGATAGTTGCTTACTTTGTAAGAGACGAATCAATTGGATAACTTGCATCGATCTTCCAATTCTCCGCAATATTCCGGGGTATAATTGCATGGCTTGTCTGCGACAGAATGGTTTTCCTTCACCATTATTGGACTGGTCGCAATCTGCTGATGTAGCCGCTTATTTTGCCTTTAATAAGGCATTTGATAATCAAACAGAAGATGTTTCAATCTATATGTTTCTGGAAACCGTTGGTATTGGTAAATCATTTTGTCATGATCAGCCTCATATTCGAAGCATGGGACATACGATAGACACTGACCATAAACATATTAAACAACGCGGTGAATATACAATTTGTGTTATGCAAGATGGTGAATGGCAATTCGCATCACATGAAGATGTGTTTGAGCGTCAAGATGAAGACCAAGATTGTTTGTGGAAGTTTAGCATCCCTGTTAGAGAGCGGCAGAAGGTTCTAAAAATCTTAGAAACTCGCAATGTGAATGCTAACTCGTTGGGATTTGACTCTTGAAAAATGCATGAAGCAGATAACGTGTAATACCTCTTCTAAATCAAAGATGATATCGAGATGGCTAGGAAGAGGCACCGGCGGCAGATATTTTTCTCGTTCCCAAGCTCCGGCTTGTGAACGCATTTTATCCTTTGAAAGCGAAATGGAATGCACCTTCATACTCGCTTCTTTTTTCCGTAGGTTTATACCAAGTAAGATCTCAATTCATATTTTATTTTTTGAAAGCAACTTGGTATTAGAGTATTCTATTGTCTTGATGATCGCGTTAAGCTATGGTAGAAAACAAGATAAGAAAATGAAAGTAGTTTTGGTGTATTAAGAGGTTTGTGCCGGACGGAATGCTCGACATCTATAGGAAATAATTATGCAATTCGAATGGGATAGAGAAAAGGCAAAAAAGAACATAAAAAAGCACAAGGTGTCATTTGATGAAGCCATGACGGTGTTTTATGATCCATTATCAGCAACCTTTAATGATACAGATCATTCTGTTGATGAACACAGGCTTATTACTATCGGCTACTCGTCTCATAGCCACCTGCTTGTGGTATCACATACAGAGAGAGGAAAAACAATACGTATTATCAGCGCACGGTCAGCAACTGCGCATGAAAGGAAAAGACATGAAAGCTAAAGAAAAGAAAACCGTTGATGAGTTGCGTCCCGAATACAATTTTGACTATTCCAAAGCTGTTCGTGGCAAGTATTACAAACGGATATTAGCAGAAGGCGCGAATGTTGTCATGCTTGAGCCGGATTTGGCCAAGGCCTTTGTTGATTCTGCAGCAGTAAATGACGCATTAAGATCTCTACTTGATTTGACGAAAACAACACAGCGCCTGACAAATTACACCGGTGGAAAGGCGATTGCCCGCCGCTGATTTTTTTGTTATGGTCAAGCTGGTGCAGACTTGCGGGGTATCAATACTTGCCATTTCCCAGATTGAAAATAATAAACGCACCACCAGCGTTGACCTGCTGGTCAAACTCTCGAAGGCACTGTGCTGTGAGATGGAAGATCTAACTTAACATTCTTGCCTGGTTTTTAAATAATTTAAATATTGGCAAGTCTTAAAAAGGAGGTTGATATGAAAACAGCTTTAGCATCAGAACATGCAATCAAAGAGCCCAAAGGATTATCCGATCGTGTCTTGTGGCTGCGGGATTATTATTTTCGTGGAAATGACCGCGCCTGGAACAATGAATATACATCATGGACTACAGGAACTCCTTGGGACATCATCTACAATGAACTGACCTTTTATATTGTGCCGGAGACTTACATGCTTCTTCCTACACTGGGTGCTTCCTATCTTCAGGCGGCAAGGCCCATTGCGTTGCATCCGTATTTCTGGCAGTGGTCGCGGGTTGAGCGGCGTGCCTGGTTTGTAAAAGAAGCTATCGTCAATCATGTGCCACAGGAAATACTGCCGGGCGATCTGCTTGCGGGTGCCCGATTTAACATTCAGACATCCATGTGCTTTACGAAAGATGAAAGCAGGCAGTGGTTGCAGCAGGTAAAAGGCAAAAACGGCGCCAGGGCGAAGATGAAATGGTTTCACGATCATGGTTACGGAAATGCAGGTGCTACAAGCGGCCACCTTGTCCCGGGTTACGAAAGATTGCTGAAAATCGGCTGGAAGGGTGTGTATGCTGAACTTCTTTCTCTTTTCAACGCGCTGGATAGCAAAGAGCGCCAGGGAGCAAAGGGAGCGCAGCTTAAGGCCATGATTACATCTTCCACTATGGCGCGGGACCTGGCTTTAAAATACAAAGATCTGTGTGTTGAACTTGCCGCAAAAGAGAAAGACCATGTGCGTAGAAACGAATTGACTTCAATGGCGGAAAATCTAAGCAAAGTGCCATGGGAACCGGCGACAACTTTCTGGGAAGCCGTGCAGGCGCTGTGGATTAACCACATGCTCGTGATGACCGATGAAAATTATCCGGGCGCCGGAGTTTCCTTCGGCAGATTTGATCAGTATCTCTGGCCGTATTATCAACGTTCCATTAATGAAGGTATGGACAGAGAGTTCGCCAAAGAAATCCTGAAATGTTTCTGGGTTCACGCAAACACTGCCTATGATGCCATGATCCGTAACGGCAATCAGGGGATCACCGCCGGTTTTGGCCAGCTCATTACATTGTCGGGACTTGGAGCAGACGGCAAGGATATGACCAATGATCTTACCTATGTCATTTTAGAAGTGATTGATGAGATGTCGCCAATCCTGGAGCCAAAGCCCAATGTGCGGCTGCATCGCAAAAGCCCCGAAGAGCTGTATGATAAGGTAGTGGATATGATCGAGTCCAGTCAGGGAGCTCCTTTCCTGCTTAATTTTGATGAACGCTCCATGGCCGGCATGATGCTGGAGGCAAAAAAAGCAGGCCTGACGCATCTTATTAATAAAGGCAATGTTCATGAATACGCGCCTGTCGGATGCCTGGAAAATACGATGGTGGGCAATGATAGGTCCGGCACAGTCGATAACAATCTCAATTTGCTCAAAGCTGTGGAACTGGCAATGACCGGCGGTAAAGATTTACTGCCCTTCACCGATCTTATGACAGGGAAGACCCAAAGCCCAAAGCAGGATGGCCCCCGCACGGGAGAGGCCGCGTCTTTCAAAACATGGGAGGAATTCTGGGATGCATATACTACTCAGACGCGATATATTATTCAAAAATGCGTGAATTTATATGAGACATCGGAATCGATACGCGCCAATTTCTTTCCCACGCCTTATCTTTCCTGTATGGTCAAGGGTTGCGCGGAGAAGGGCAAGGATGTTACTCAGGGCGGAGCTGAAATAAGCTTCACCACACTGGAGGCAGTTACCTATGCCACAACGGTGGATTCGCTTTTAGCCATAAAATATCTGGTCTTTGACAAAAAAACCTGCACGATGAAAGAACTGATTGCCGCGCTAAAGGCCAACTGGCAGGGATATGAAGTGCTTCAGGCAACGGCAAAAAATCGTGCTCCTAAATACGGACGCGACGATGATGAAGCCGATGCCCTGGCCCGTCAAGTAATGACTCTGTGGTGCGATGAATCCTGGCTGCACAGCACAAAATCCACCGGGCGCAGATACCGTCCGGGAATGCTCAGTTGGAATTACTGGGCAGGCGATGGTTTCATCATGGCGGCAAGCGCGGATGGAAGAGCGAAGGGGCAGTTTCTTTCCAACGCGATATGCCCTTCTAACGGCGCTGATATTAAAGGGCCAACGGCAAACGCAAACTCTGTAGGCTTTGTGCTGGGCGGCAAAGCTAAAGGTGGCGAAGGTGACTGGGAAGATTACTTAAATGAACTGCCTAACGGCGCAAGCCACACTATAACATTCAATCCTTCAATCCTGAGAGATCCCGTGCACAAAGATAAATTCAAGGCGTTTCTGAAGGGCTACACTCTAAACGGCGGCACTGCTCTTCAGATCAATATGCTTGACCCCAGTATGCTCAAAGATGCGCAGGATCATCCACAAAACTATCGCCATCTGCTGGTGCGCATTACCGGGTACAATGCCTACTTCACTACCGTGGGAAGGGAACTTCAAAACGAAGTGATTGAACGTCTCAGTCACAATAAATTTTAAGGATGTTCCCCGATGATGGAGAACAGAGAAAATAAAGACATACAGGGCAGTATTCTGGAGATTATCCGTATGTCCACGGAGGATGGCCCGGGCATTAGAACAACCGTTTTTTTCAAAGGCTGTTCGCTCAATTGTTTATGGTGCCATAATCCGGAGAGTATCAGTCCCAAGCCGCAGATTCAATGGCTGGCGACAAGCTGCATTGGTTGTGGTATTTGTGTAGAAACATGCCAGGAGAATGCGCTGGAGAAGACAGAAAAAGGCATCACCATCAACAGGTCTTTGTGCAATGGCTGTGGTTTATGTACCGAGGAATGTCCTACTACCGCCATGGAGCTTTTGGGTAAAAAATGGACTGTTGATGATTTGGCCTGCGAACTGGTTAAAGACCGTGCGTATTTTGAATCATCCGGCGGCGGTGTTACCCTTTCCGGCGGAGAGGCTGCCCTGCAAAATGATTTCTGCCTCGCCCTTTTAAAAGAGCTCAAAAGCAGAAGAATTCAGACAGCACTCGATACTTGTGGTCAAGTGTCTCAGACATTACTTGCCAATCTTTTGCCTTATGTTGATATTCTCTTGTATGATATAAAAGAGATTGAAACGGAGAGTCACAAAAAGCATACCGGTGCTGGAAGTGAAAAAATTCTGGCCAATGCTGTCTTCGTGGCAAATTATAAAAAAAATCATCTTTTTCCCAAAATATTCTGGATACGCACACCGGTGATTCCCAGCGCTACGGACACTGCCGAAAATATCCGGGAGATAGGCGATTTTATCAGCACAAACCTGCATGGTGCAGTATCAAAATGGGAATTGTGCGCCTTTAACAATCTGTGCCGCGATAAGTATAAAAGGTTGGGAATAGACTGGCTGTTTGCGCATACGGAGCTTCCGGGAAAGTCGCTCATGGAAGAGCTAAGCCTCATTGCCAAAAGCAGAGTAGCACCTTCAATTGTCTGCTGGAGCGGTTCAACAAAGCTTAGTGAGACTCAAATATTATAAATGAAAGGAATAATATCATGGCCATGAAAAATAATTTTACTGAAGCGGAGATGAAGGCTTTTGCGCCTGCGGAGAAACTTGGAATTATTGCGACGGTAACGCCGGAAGGGTTGCCCCACATGACACTTCTGACATCCGTTATGGCGGCGAAAACAGATCAGCTTATCGTTGGAGAATTTTGCCAGGGCAAAAGTAAAGAGTATATGCAGAGAAGCGCAAAGATCGGCTTTGCCATCCTGACACTGGATAAAAAGCTCTGGCGCGGCAAAGCCCAATGGACTCACTTGAAAAAAGAAGGGCCAGAATATGAAATATACAACAACCAGCCCATGTTTAGGTATAATACATATTTTGGCATCAACACCGTGCATTATTTTGATCTGAAAGAGACCACAGAGGGAAGAACGCTTCCGCTTGCCTCCGTTGTCAAATCGGCGCTGTTGACGAAAATGGCCAAAGGCGGCGCTGCAAAGGGAAATTCTGAACGTGTACTTTCGCATTTTGGAGAAAAATTATTCAATGGGCTTGATTCCATAAAATTTTTATCATTCATCGGAGATGATGGCTATCCGGTCATCATTCCTGCTATCCAATCTCAGGCAGCAGATAGCAGCAGGCTGGCGTTTCATCCCGGCGCTTTCGGCGATGAACTTAACACGCTCAAGCCGGGCATGACGGTAGCTGTTTTTTGTCTGACCATGCAGATGGAGGATGTGCTGGTGCGGGGTATATTTAACGGCTACTGCCGATATCGGGGTGTCAATCTGGGTACTTTGGATATTGACTGGGTCTATAACTCCATGCCGCCCAATCACGGCCAAATCTATC
>JBAXON010000046.1:0-15943 GCA_037133255.1 Deltaproteobacteria bacterium | reverse complement strand
ATGCTCCCCTTGTTTAAGTTAGCTTGCCGTTATGATGTTATTAGATCAATACTGACGCTACCACATTTAGATAAAAGATCAAATGGGAAGTGTATTGCAAATTGCTATACACCAAAATTACCCTGCTTTGAAGTCGAGCCTCTGCGAAAAGCTTCGCGCTGAAAAATTCAATGGCGCTGGCGGAAAAATTACGTTATACAACGCTGGAACTAAATAATTTACATGAGGAGAATAATAAAATGAACAAAATGGCCTTTTATAAAATTACCTACGGTCTATATGTCATCACCTCAGGGCAAGATGGTAAATTCAACGGCCAGATTGCCAACTCCATGTTTCAGGTTACATCAAATCCGGCAACAGTTGCCATCAGCATTAATAAAGAAAACTACACACACGGATTAATTAAACTCAGCCGCAAATTTGTTGTTTCCATTCTGTCTCAGTCAGCACCGATGAACTTCATTGGCCTTTTCGGTTTTAAAAGCGGGCGTGATGTGGACAAGCTGCAAAACATAAAGACAAAAACAGGAATGTCTAAAGTGCCCATTGTTTTGGAAAATACAGTTGCCTATATCGAAGTTGAATTGGAAAAAGAATTGGATTGCGGCACGCATACTATTTTTGTCGGCAATATTATTGAGAGCGATGTCGTAAGCTCAGAAGAGCCCATGACTTACGCGTACTATCAGCAGGTCAAGGGTGGTAAATCACCGAAAACAGCGCCTACTTATGTCAAAGATGAACCAGCCGCCGCACGCTATGTCTGTAGTGTATGCGGTCATGTTTATGATGAAGTCTTGGGCGATCCGAATAACGGCATTGATCCCGGAACAAAATTTGAAGATTTACCTCAGTCCTGGACATGTCCTGTCTGTGGCGCGGATAAATCAAAATTTGAAAAAATATAGTAGCGCTTATTGCTTGCCTGTTCGATGGAACGGCTTTGTCAATTAGTAATTAAAGCGCAGATTACAAGCTTAAATGGAGGTGTCGTTATGGCAGAAAAAAGAATTGGCGAAGTTGTTAAGTTTTTTTCTAAACCGTCAGTAGCGGCGGTAAAAATTGTTGAAGGTGATGTAGTTGTGGGGGATAGCTTAAAATTTTCCGGACACACAACTGATTTTATTGACGTGATCAATTCCATGGAAGTGGATAACAAATCAGTCCAGAAGGCCGTTGCCGGTGATTTCATTGGGCTGAAAGTATCTAACCGCGTGCGACCGGGAGATGAAGTATTCAAAGTAATCCCTTAGTAATTCCCTTGAATTCTGTAAGTGGTATAAACATTTATGTCTAAAATTCTGATTGTTGATGACGAACAGGATATTGTGGAACTCATATCCTACAATCTGGAAAAGGAAGGTTTTAAAACAGTTAAAGCCTATGATGGTGAGGCCGCGCTGAAAATGGTCAAATTGCAAAAGCCGGATTTGATTATTCTTGATCTCATGTTGCTACCCGCCAAATAGCCTGCTGCATGATCACTGGACAGGGAGTTGCCATTGTCTAATACTTATACTCCAGATGCGACGACGAAATTACCATTATAATTTATGACTGCCCAAACGGTTTTGGTGCTGGTGTCGATACCGTATGTTCCCAAACCATAGTTGGATTGACATGGGCCTGACACAAACTTCGGGCTGCCGCCGGTATTCTTGGATAAGGCTTTAACCCACTTTGTAGCTCACGGATTTTCTCATCATAATATTTTATTCCTTTCAGTAATTTTCAATATATTACCTTATTTTTTGTTAAGCAATGATTACAGTCTGAAGAAGATCCGATGAAGAAAAACGAGCTTACCTGACGGCTCCGCAGATAGAAAGGATAATTCAATCTTACATAATTATATCACTGAATATTTAACAACTCTTAATGCGCCTGTAACATTGCAGGTTCATACTGCATCAACATAAAAAACGCCCAAGGAAGGATTACAAGGTGAATACTGCTAACCAGTCTGAATACATACGGGAAGAAAACAACCTGCGTATTGAAAGAAGAGGAAATATGAGGAAAGATCATGAACTGCTGTCAAAGATATCTGCCAGTCTTGAAAAAGGGAAATGTGTTGTCCTTTTCTATTTTGATATTGCTCAATTTCATGAAATTGAGCAAGGTGCAGGTCTGGAAATAGCTCAGCATATTATACAATTGTTTAATGAAACACTGGCTCATGGTTTGAAAGAGTTGTACAAAAAGAAGATTAAAATATTAGCCGCTGAAAGTTTATGGGGCGATGATTTCATTGTCCTCACGGAAACCACCGATTCGCCGAATCTAGCAACTTTAGAATATCTTTCTACTGCCTATCGTAAACAGATCAAGGAAAGTATGAACAGGGAGTTCCTGCGTCTCACGGGTCGAGAAATTGATGTCCATATTGGCTATGCCATTATTGCGGATAGCGCACCCAATGTTGATGTACAACTTTATAACGCGACAAAGAAGGCTTTTGGTATTGCGAAAGGATTAATCAACATGCAAAGCGTTAAGTATCTTCCGGAATTCAAGGAAATACTCGCCCAAAAGAAATTGTATTCCGTTTACCAACCTATTATTTCCATTCGTTCAGCAGCCGTCCTGGGCTGGGAGGCTCTGATCAGAGGCCCTGAAAACAGTTATTTCCAAAGACCCGACAACATTTTTTCCTTTGCCGAGGCTGAAGGCCTGCTTTTCCCCCTTGAAAAAATATGCCGCGAATTGGCCTTAAATAACATTGGGGAACTCGGACCGGACCAAAAGATATTTGTTAACGTCCATCCAAACACTATTAATGATCCTGCTTTTACAGAAGGAGAAACCATTAGAATCATCCAGAATCTCCACATCAAACCTAAAAATATTGTTTTCGAAATTACGGAAAGACATCACATCAAAGATTTCATATCATTTAACAGAACACTCAACCACTATCGGGATCAGGGCTTTTTGCTGGCGGTGGATGATCTTGGATGCGGTTTTTCCACACTACAGTCCATTGCTGAAATACGCCCGGATTATATCAAGATCGATATGTCACTGGTCAGGGGAATCCATAAAGACGGGGTCAAGATAGCCCTGATGGAAACCTTCCTCACCTTTGCCGAAAAGATTGGCTGTAAAATAATTGCCGAAGGAATCGAAGAGGAGGCAGAACTGGCGTCACTCATCAATATTGGTGTGCACTATGGTCAAGGTTATTTCTTTGGCAAGCCGACTTACCCTAAACAGATCGCGCCTGAAGAAACCTATCTAAAAACGCTGCATTTTGTAAGCAAAGGACGGCATCAAATTCTAAAGCATGCCTTTCCCATCGGTGACATCGTTGATGAAACCATCAGTATTGCAGAACAAATGCCGGTTAAAGATGTGAAGGCTCTCTTTGAAGAAAATACAGCGCTGTCCGGAATCGTTGTTGTTGAGAACAATAAACCCTGCGGGTTGGTCATGCGCCAGCATCTGGACAAACATCTGGGGAAAAAATACGGTTATGCGCTATATTACGAAAAGCCTATTTGCAATATCATGGATAAAGCGCCGCTCATTGTGGATAGCCGCACCCCGATCGAACTTGTATCCCAAGTCGCCATGAATCGCAGCAAAATTAAGCTCTATGACAGTATCGTCATTACCCGAGATAAACTGCTGCAGGGAATTGTCAGTGTCCAGACCCTTCTGGATACGATGACGAGGATTCGACTGGAATTGGCCAAGGGCGCCAATCCTCTGACGGGGCTCCCCGGAAATATTGCCATCGAGCAGGAGCATAGCAGGTGCGCCAAAAACGATAAACCTTTCAGTATTGTCTTTATTGATCTGGACAATTTTAAATCTTATAACGACAAATACGGATTTGAGAAAGGCGACGAGGTACTCCTTTATACAGCAAATCTACTTAAAAGCGGGATTAAGGAATACTGTAACAATGACGAGTTTCTTGGACACATCGGCGGAGATGATTTTATTATTTTCACAACAGAGGATACTGTCGAGTCACTGTGCCGTTTTTTGATAGAACATTTTGATACCGGCATTAAGGATTTATACAGCCCGGAAGATCGAAAGGCAGGGGGGATCATGGCGCATGACCGCTCAGGGCAGGAAAGATGGTTTCCGTTCATTTCCGTATCACTGGCTGTTCTTGATTGCACAGCGGAAACAGGCAAGGATATGAAAGAAATATCGGGCAAGGTGCCCCAGTTAAAGCAATACGCCAAATCCAAGCCCGGCAGTGTGTATGTCCGTGACCGCAGAAGTGAATAATGCCAATTGATTTTCCTGCATGCTTAATTGCCTTTTTATCGCTTTTTTCATTTGTTTCCACATTTTTTTACCGACACTGTCTCTGTCGATCATCAAATGGTGTGAAACTTTGTCGCCGACATTATTGTCTTTCTTCACTATCTGAATTTGCCAGTGGTCAAGGTTCCACCGGGTGATCATTTCATTTAACTTTGAAGAAGACACAAATTCATCCTGTTCATCGATAAAAATAAGTGTCGGTTTGTTTAAGCGATCATTTGCATTTTTGTTAAAAGTATGAACTGCTTCAAATAATGCCTTGTAAGCCGCCATGGGTGTGCCTTTATTTGCCCGATAGTATAGCGGGGATAAACTGTCTATAACCATGTTGGGAAAAGGCATCAGGGCTTTTAAAAGATAACTTTCCACCGTGATATTCAAAGCCGGCGCGAAAAGTACCATACGGTCAAAAAATACGTCAGTATGTAACAGGATAAGATTGCAGCCCATCAATCCGCCAATGGAAAAGCCGACAAAAAATACAGGGACATTTTTTTTATCTGCTCTTTCTCTCACTTTCAGATAAGCACTATAAATTTCATCCAGCCATAAACCGTATGTTACGGTTCGAAAAGACTCCAGTCTCGCTTCTTCGCTGGAGAGGTTATTATTCTTCAGATAGTTATTGCCATGACCTCGAAGTGACAGGTTCAGAACATCTATTCCCGCATCATTAAGTTCAGCGATTATGGATTGCATCCTTTCGGGATTCAGGTTGAGACCGTGTACAACAAGCGCGACACCCCTTATTTTTTTTGTTCTTGATATTTTGAACCATTTCGATGATTCATCTTGTGTGATGACAATCTTTGTCAATGACGATATTGATTTAGAATCTTTGCCGATAGATAGATAATAAAAGCAGATAACAACGGAAGTGGTAATTAAAATAGATATTAATATAAACAAGCGTTTTGTCATAATCTAATACTTATAGAGGCTTGTTTATCCAAATGACGGACTCCTTGATAAGTCCCTTTCTTTGTCATCGTCAGCACATACGATGTCAGGATAATAGCTCTAGATTTTTTCCTGAAGTACCTGAATTTCTATTAGTGAGTTGGTAACTCTGCTTTTACCAGAATAAAATAAGATTGCTATCCACAAAATTACCAGAATAATCAGCACAGAAGGATTCCATATTGATGCAAGTCCCAGTGCTAAATCCGGTAAACTTATGGGCGTTTCGTTAAACATATAAGTAATGAGCAAGCCGTATAAGCAGGCAAGCACAGCCATGATTTGGTAACCGGATATTTTCCCTTCTCCACGGTAATCAGCGCGCAAAAATTCTGAAAACGCCCGCCAGAGCTGTGTTACGCTCAGTGTTAAAACAAAGGCTGTGATCGAAAAACCCTGAAGAAAAAGATAGCAACCGGCAAGGCCAGCTAAGCTGTAAATAACAGCAGTGAGCGCTTGAACCGGAATGACGGGTTGTCCATCGAGCGCATGAGCATAGGCGATTTTCTTTGTCTTGCCGGTAAAGATGAAATTGTGTTTTTTAAATATTTTTTTTATTAGAGGAGAACTCTCCGCCAGTGGTTTCCCGTAGCAACAACCGAAGCTGATGCAAGCTAATCTGCCGATCCCTTCGCCCAGGGTGTAAGAAATCGACATGGCCGCCAGAGTATTTACTTGGTTAAGGTGAAATCCCAGCCAATGACCCGCTGTGACATTGGTGAGTGCAATGATCCAGGGAGCGGCCAGGATGCCAACAAAGGACGCGCCGCCGACGGTAAAAGTGTTCCGCTTTTTCTCAATCAAAAAAGCCAATACTTTTGCCGCAGGCAAACAGATGGCAAGAAGCAGAATCCATAAAGTGAAGCTGGCAATAAGCGGTGTAGAAATTGCCCCGGTCATAATCAGGAAAAGGCAAATGGCAAAGGTGAAAGCTACGGCGTTAAAAAAACCATACCAGGTCAGATTCCATCCCTGCCAGCGGCCATCTGATAATCGCCGATATGGGACGCAGCATAATATTTGCCATTGTTCCTCAGGCAACGTCTGAAATGCCCAGCGGAAAAGAAACACGAGGGCAAGAAATATGATTGTAATAAATATTTCATTAAGCATGGTTATATGAGATTCCGCCTGCATACCGGCGTTTGTGTTTGAATTTGTTATGACGGGCTTCAATTTCTTCCTGACATATTACACAAAGTTTACTCATCGGCTCGGCCATCAGCCTTTTTGGCGATATGGGTTGGCCGCAATGGTCGCAAATCCCATAAAGTTCGCGATCAATGCGTAAAATTGTTTCTTTTATGTCCAGCAGTAAATGCCACTCTTTATCCCGGCAATTAATTTCAACAGCTTTGGATGTCTCTGCTGCCGCCTGATCAATGGGATCGGCAAATTTGCCTTCGGCGTTTTTAAGTTTAGCTATTGTATTATCAGCCGATTCCCGCAAACTTCTCATTTTTTGTACCATTACGTGACGAATATACATATTTTTTTCCTTATTCATGATGTCCTCCGTTTATAAAGGGAAATATTAATTTGATCCTTTATGCGCATTTGCGCTGCCAATATACGATCGGACTTTGACGTCGGTTTCCACCAGTGATTTACCGAAACCAAGGGAAAATATGCTCTGGGCGTCCGGGAAGAACATATTGGCCGTAATGTCATCGGCAAACCTTACTCTGTCTTTCTGGAATATAAGCACAACGGTAGAACTGCCCGGGCGAAACAGGCTCTTGGGCATGCCCTTTTTAATAAACATTCCAGTACCCAAAGACATCGGCTTTTCGTATTCTTTTTCGCTGTAGCATTGAACAATGTCGCCGATCATTAAAGCCACTACCTCAATCATGGCGACAATGCCTGCCTGCGTTCCCCCTTCAACATCGGTGTCAATGATGGTCACGATCCGCTTGTTTTTGGAGTAAGGAGTTACTACTGATACTACAGCGTTGGGATTGCAGGCATGATAAGAGCCGGAAATCGGATAAAAGTCAATAACCTTGCCCGCAACCGGTGTGTGGTTGTAGTGATACTTCTCTGGTGTCAAACGAAAGATGGCAAAATCACCATCCTCAAAAGTGGTAAGCCAAGTTCTTTTGCTATGACCTATCATTTCTTCGTAGTCAAAAAACTTCCCTTTAATGAATAGACTTGATGTTTCGGCAAAAGACCCGCAGAGCATCCGGGAATCGGCAGGGGCAACAATTGCCAATGGGTCATTAGGCATCGGGCGGCATTGCCAGTAACAAATTTTTCTCTCAAATATTTTTCTTAACGAATCCATTTTTTCTGGTGGATCAACACTTTCATCGCCATTTATATTCAGGATTGATTGAAGATTCAAATGGTCTTTCATTCGATCAGCCAGAATACCGTTATAGTTTATGTAACTCAAAAAGCGTGATACTCGTGCACTGGTCAGCCTGCGGAAAAGCCAGGGAGATTGTTCCCGTATATCTGAATACAAAAACTGAACAGCCTGATTTCCATATAGGTTTTCAGTACTGACTTGCCTTGTATTGCGTTCAATGTATTGATGTTTCATAGTTTCTTTCCAATTGCTGAGATTCTTGAAATTTTGAATATAAATTTTTCTTGTAATGTATATATACCAGAATGAGAGAGACAATTTTTTCCAGAGTTGCAGGTGCCGCTTTTTCGGCGATCACTTCACTTTGAGCGGTCTCCATAAATGAAGAAATATTATTTTCATGCAGGATGCTATGCAGTAAGCTTCTCATTTCCTGACTGATACCACTTTCAGCCAGTTCCAGTTTGATGATATCATCGCGCAGCATATTAAATGATTCTTCTATGTGCTGCGTGCGTAATGCCGTGCGATAATATTTTTCCGTTGCCTGATTAAATGTTTCGGCTGGAATAGTCATTGGTGATCGTTCATTGACCTGGTTTAGAATACCTCGGGTTAGTTTGCCTGAAGCAGAATAATGATCCGGCTCATTTATGCGACCATCCAAATCCCGCATGGTCTCTCTCATGCCGAGCATTTCGATTATATCACCCGCATCATCGCGAATAAGTTCCAGCAGGGCGCGGCGATATTCAATGTTGTACAGTCTGTCATATCCGCTATAGCGGCTGCTTGACCGGACTCTTTGTGTTTTATTAACAATTCGCTTCAGGAAAGTGTTGCCAGTATTTTTATGCACGAAGAAGGTGGGGATGCCAATCGCGCTTCCGAAAATAATCTGCCTTCTTTCACTTTCAATAAACGGATCGTCCGGTATGTCTTCATGGCTGATCTGGCCTGTCGCAATATATTTAAATGCCAGCAGGTAGATAAGATTTTGCAGGTTAACTGCCTGGCCCATGTCCAACGCAAAGCTGTCAAACAAACTGTAGTGGCGTCCCTCAAAACCGGAAAACCCCATATTGTCAAATTCGCGCAACTTATCGAAGAGGTAGAGTGACATCTGAGTATCAAAGACACCGAGGTCGGCAAGATCTTGTTTAAGTGGATGGCTATTCCCTAGTTTGCCGTTGAGTGCCGGGCTTTTATCTGTGCTCAGGATAGCCACAAGGTAGTCGATTAAGCGAAAATCGGGCACAAAATCTCCTTTTAACCGAAAAACGGAACTAGCTATCTGATCAAGTCTGTCTGGTCCGAACGGTGTCAGCGGTAATCCAAATATATTGAGGTTGGCCTTTTTTTTCCAGCGTCTCCAGAGCATCCGCAGATGAGTATAATCCAACTCGTGCGGAAGAAAACCAAGCGCTTTTTCCGGATGGAAATCAGTGAAGTCCATACGGTATGGTGCTGCGGTATAAGTGCCGACAAAGAGCGGCAGAAAATGTTCCACAATCTTCACAACCAGATCGCCCAGATATTTTTCATGATGCCGAGTATAACCGGAGGACGAATCGCTAAGCAGAGAACTCAGTTTTAGGCTGCCGATGCTGACGTGTGTGCCGTTGTTGGCAAGGCTGATATTAGAAAGATTAGGCAGCGAAACCAGGTTGCTGGTGATGATTCCAGCTTCCCTAAGCTTTAACACTGCATTAAATTGGCTGCGGCTTAGCACGCGGTGACATAAATGCATATATTTATGCTTTTCTTCTCCATTATTCCAGCCGGAAAGACATGGGTTCATAAATAATTCGCGGTAAAAAGAATCGGAAATACGGTTACTTAACGCTTTCTGCCTGACAGGTGGGTGTGGCGAGAAAAACATCAATGCCTCCTGTCCGCTTTCCTGTAGCGAAAATTTTTTGTTGGCATACATGATCAAAATCTGTCCCAGAAGATAGCGTATCGCCATTTCTTTGGCGACATTGTTGCCGATACCATTTTCGGAGGGTATGGATATGATATAGAAAGATGATGTTTCCGGTGATGTATTATCATTGAGAAAATTATCCATGACCTTAAGGCCTGTTTTACTAATCAATGGATTGGCCAAGTTCTGCGCGCCGATTATCTCGGCAAGAGATAGTTTTAAAAGATAGCTGACTGGTATACGGATAAAATCAACTCCTTCTTGTTGATACAGAAAACGGTCGATGTCTGCGCGTTTTCCTTTTGTCGGATTACTCTTATCCGCGGACAGGTCATGTTGTAAAATTTCTTCCGAATATTTCCCCAATTTTTTCCTGGGAAAGCGTACCCAACTGTTTTCCCAGACACCTTCGCTGTTTTCGTTTAAATATTTTTCCAGGTCGGTAATGATTTTTGCCGATGCGTCACCGGATTTGGCACGTTTGCGGATATTATCCAGATAATTGGATTGTTCTATAATAAGCGGTAGATCAGCGTCTGTTCTTTTACCCATAACAACTGTCTGCATTTCTGATTCACTTCCGGCGGTCGTATCCGCAGGCGCGAAAGGGAGAGAACCAACGTTTATGCCCAATCGGTCGTATTGAATGCCGATTAAATTCATCAGTTCACGAGTGGACTTTGTTATGGATGCGTCTGTTTTGACAGGATATTGAACAACGCTGCTATTCATTCTACTCAAGTTCTATAACTCCTTTATATTTCATTTCCTTTAATTACGACTGTAAAATATCATGTAAATATTTCAATTTGATGACGCTAAGGGAAAGATTTGGTTAAGATATGGAGGAAATTATTAGAAAAGCGCACAGGTTTTGATCTAATTAAATTGACATACAAGTCCGAATTTCTTATACTCACATCATGAGATGGAAGGTGAATTTATTGCATCCTGCCAAGAGTATAAAAAATTATGTCTAAAATTCTGATTGTTGATGACGAACAGGATATTGTGGAGCTCGTATCCTACAACCTGGAAAAAGAAGGTTTTAAAACAGTTAAAGCCTTTGATGGTGAAGCCGCGCTGAAAATGCTCAAAACACAGAAGCCGGACATGATCATTCTTGATCTCATGTTACCCAAAATGAATGGGCTTGATGTCTGTAGGGCAATACGACGTAATCCGGAAACAGTAAGTTTGCCGATCATAATGCTTACTGCAAAAGGTGATGAAGTGGACAAGATCATCGGCCTGGAAAATGGAGCGGATGATTACATCACCAAACCTTTCAGTGTAAAAGAGCTTATCGCGCGGGTACGCAGCATTCTGCGGCGTCTGCACGATGGTGAAAAAAAGACCGGCCAGGAAGAATTCCAATATGAGGGGTTGACAATAAATTACGCTTCCTGTCTGGTGAAAGTCAGCGGTAAACAGGTAACTCTCAGCCCCACTGAACTCAAACTTCTCTTCTTTTTTTCGCGCAATCCCGGCAGAGTCTATTCAAGGAGCCAGATTTTGGATCATGTCTGGGGCGATGATACTTTTATTACCGATCGGGCGATTGATGTGCACATCGGGCGATTGCGCAGCCAGATTGAAAAGGATTTGGACAATCCTCGCTATATTTTAACTGTGCGGGGGTTTGGTTATAAATTTGCCGACAAAAAATAGTTTTCTATTGTTTTTACATTATCACTTAGCTGTCATCATTTTGTAATATTTGGCATGTATATTACTCCAAAATTTAATTAGAGGAGGAAAAAATGTTCAATATTGTAAAGAAAGTAGTTGTTGGGTTGACATCAGTTTGTTTGATGGCAGGTGTGGCGTTTGCCGCTGATCCTATTGTTATTAAGGGATCGACGACAGTTCTGCCGGTGGCACAAGGTACTCTTGAAGCCTTTATGAAGAAGAATCCCGGCGTGCAAATTTCTTTATCCGGCGGTGGTTCCGGTGAAGGCATCAAAGCTTTAATTGACAAAACAACAGATATCGCCACTTCATCGCGGGAAATCAAGAAAGAAGAAATTGCGCTGGCGGAAACCAAGGGTGTAAAGCCGGTTGCTCATGTTGTTGCCAAAGATGCGCTCACTCCAGTAGTACATCCCAAAAACAAGGTAACCAATTTATCCATTGATCAGCTAAGCCAGATTTATCAGGGCAAAATTACTAACTGGAAAGAAGTAGGCGGTGAAGATTTAAAGATCGTGGTTATCTCTCGCGATTCATCTTCCGGCACATTTGAATCATGGGATCATTTTGTTATGAAAAAAGCTAAGGTAGCACCCACAGCGCAGATGCTGGCATCCAATGGCGCGCTGGTAACTGCCGTGGCAAAAAATCGTTATGCCATTGCTTATCTGGGCATTGGTTATGTCAATAAAAGTGTGAAGCCCTTGCAGGTTAATGGCATCACTGCTTCTATTCAGACAGCGTTATCCAATGAATACCCATTATCCCGCGAGCTCTATATGTACACAAACGGTGAACCTACAGGCGAGGTAGCTAAGTTTATCGCGTTTGTAAAATCAGCCGAGGGGCAGAAGATAGTAGCCAAGGAAGGATTTGTTCCGCTTGTTGCAAGTGGCAAAAAAAGTAAAGCTAATAAGAAATAAATCTGACTGTTTATAGGAGATTTTGGGAAAATGAATCCCCAGAAGAAAAGTGTTTTATTCATCTGCACCCATAATGCAGCCAGGTCGCAGATGGCTGAAGCGATTTTAAATAAACTTTACGGGGATCGGTATACGGCCTTTAGCGCCGGTACCGATCCTACTCAAATTGATCCTCTTGTTGTTAATGTGATAAGAGAGATTGGCATTGATGTTAGCAGTAATCAGTCAAAGTCTTTAAATATTTTTCAAGATGTGACTCTGGATTATGCAATTACACTCTGTGATCAGGCCAAAGAGTCCTGCCCCTATTTTCCGGGAGGTCGCTCCAAACTACATAGAGGATTTCCCGACCCTTCGGCATTTAAGGGAAATCCTGAAGATGTAATCACTGAATACAGGCGCATCCGTGATGAAATAAAAGATTGGATCGAAGAAGAATTCCGTTAGTATTTCCCTGTATACAATTATTTATAAACTAAGTTTCAAATTTTTATGTGAAATATTATGACCAGACAGACAAAAGAAATAATCATTAAATACATTTTTTTTACTTTCGCACTTGTTTCCGTTATTGTTCTGGGGTTGATCGTTTTTTCTCTTTTCCGGGAAGGCCTGCCGATATTTGGTAAGGTGTCCGTAAAAGATTTTTTACTGGGGACGGAGTGGTATCCAACCTACGATCCGCCTTCATTTGGAATTTTCCCGTTAATAATTGGTTCGCTTATCGTAACGCTTATAGCTACAATTATTGCCGTGCCGCTGGGCGTGTTGGCTGCCATTTATATTTCTGAGATAGCTCCTCAGGCGATTAAGGAAATTCTCAAATCCGTAATTGAACTTCTTGCCGGATTACCCTCGGTCGTTCTCGGCTTTTTTGGAATGGTTGTGGTGGCTCCCTGGCTGCAGGATACTTTTGATCTTCCCACCGGTTTGAACATCATCAATGCCTCCATGATTCTGGCGATTATGGCCATACCGACAATTTCGAGTATCTCGGAAGATGCTCTTTATGCCGTTCCCCGTGAATTCAAGGAAGCTTCTTATGCTCTGGGCGCCACAAAATTTGAGACCATTGTGCGGGTGATTATTCCGGCGGCTATGTCCGGCATTTCCACGGCAGTAATGCTGGGGATGGCCAGAGCCATTGGCGAGACCATGGTTGTTCTGATGGTGGCCGGCGGCGCTGCCGCTATTCCCGAGAGTATCTTCGAGTCTGTTCGTCCAATGCCGGCAAGTATTGCTGCAGAAATGGGAGAGGCGCCTTTTGGCGGCGCCCACTATCAGGCGCTCTTTGCCACAGGTATTGTTTTGTTTTTCCTGACATTATTTTTTAATCTGGTTGCCGATTATGTTTCACATAAATTTCGGCAGATAGGTTCGGGGACGCTTTAGTGAGTTATACGGAAGATATATGAATTCATTCAAAAATAATTCTATGAAGTGGCGCTATTTTAAACAAACACTTTTTTTTAGTGTTGTGCGTTTGTCAGTCTTGATCATTGCAATGGCTCTTGGTGGCATATTGTTTTATATTGTTGTGAATGGCATTGGCGCGATCAGTTGGGATTTCATCACGAAGCCACCGACAGATTCCATGACGAAGGGTGGAATCATGCCCGCAATTCTCGGTACGATATACCTTACTGTCGGCGCAGTTGCTGTAGGATTACCCTTGGGTATTGCTTCGGCTATCTATCTGACGGAATATGCCAGGCAGGGTCGAGTTATTCGATTAATAAAAGTAGGCATCAATTGTCTGGCGGGCGTTCCCTCTGTTGTTTTCGGGTTATTTGGTCTTGGTTTTTTTGTCATGTTTATGAAGTTTGGATCTAGTATTTTATCCGGATCACTCACTTTGGGCTTTCTGATTCTGCCGACAATAATAGGCGCAGCCGAAGAAGCCCTAAAGTCGGTGCCGCAGACATTCCGGGAGGCATCACTATCGTTGGGAGTATCAAAGTGGCAGACTACCTATCGAATTGTTCTGCCCAACGCCCTGCCGGGAATTCTAACCGGATCCATTTTAGGTATTGGCCGTGCTGCCGGAGAAACGGCGCCGATTATGTTCACCGCTGCGGCGTATTTTACAGCCAAGCTGCCCGGTTCGATCTTTGACGAAGTGATGGCCTTGCCTTATCATATTTATGTGCTGGCCACAGCGGGCACGAACATTGAGGCAACAAGGCCCATACAGTTCGGGACAGTGCTTGTTTTGGTGGGAGTAGTATTGGGAATTGATCTTATGGCGATTGTTATTCGCAGCTATATGAGAAAAAATAAAAGGTGGTAGAGATGGATTCAAACATTATTATTAAGATAAGCAATGTTAATTTTTATTACGGTCAGAGCCGCGCGCTGACTGACATATCAATGAATTTCCGCAAAAATAAAGTGACGGCACTGATTGGTCCCTCCGGGTGCGGCAAATCCACGCTGCTGCGGCTTCTTAACAGGATGAATGATCTAATCGACGGCACAAGAGTGGAGGGTGAAATTCTCTTTGAGGATAAAAATATCTATGCCTCCGATGTTGATCCGGTGGAAATTCGCCGCAAGATCGGCATGGTTTTTCAGAAACCAAATCCCTTTCCCAAAACCATTTATAATAATATTGCCTATGGCCCGAAACTTACATCTACTAATCATAACGACCTGGATGCGCTAGTTGAACAAAGCCTTAAGCAGGCGGTTTTGTGGGATGAAGTTAAAGATTTGTTGAGTAAGTCGGCCATGAATCTTTCCGGTGGTCAACAGCAGCGGCTCTGCATTGCCCGTGCGCTGGCTATGAAGCCGGATATTTTACTGATGGATGAACCAACTTCCGCGCTTGATCCCATTTCCACAGCCAAGATTGAGGAATTGATTGAAGAGCTGAAAAAAAACTATACAATTATCATCGTTACCCATAATATGCAGCAAGCGGCGCGTATCTCTGATGAGACAGCGTTCTTTTATATAGGAAACTTAGTCGAGTATAATAAGACTGAGAAAATATTTACTAAGCCGGATGTGAAACATACGGAAGACTATATCACTGGCAGATTTGGTTGAAATATTAACGGGAGGAATCATGATGGAAGAAAAAAGACACACCAGTTCGCACTATGAAAAAGAATTGCAGGAGATCAAGAATGGTCTTATTTTTCTTGGCGCTTTAACTGAAAAGGCAATTCTGGCGGCGATGAAATCTCTATCTGAAAGAAATTCCGATATTGCTCATAAAGTCATCGATGCTGATGAGGAGATTGATAAGCTGGATTCGGAGCTGGAAGAGCGGTGTATTAAGATTTTGGCGTTGCGCCAGCCGACGGCCATTGATTTAAGATTTATCACAACCGCGATTAAAATAACCGGTCACCTGGAGCGCATTGGCGATATGGCTGTGAACATTGCCGAGAGGGCGATCCAATTAAACGCAGAGCCTCAGCTTAAGCCCTATATGGATTTGCCCCGCATGGCGGATATTGTCGCAGAGATGATTAAAGATTCACTCGATAGTTTTATTCGCAACGATCTGAGTATGGCCGAAAAAGTACGGCAGGCAGAACAAGTCACTGATGATCTAAATGAGCAGATATTCCGCGAGCTGCTGACTTTTATGATGGAGGAGTCTCACTCGATTCATCGCTCTTTAATGATTATGCAGGTATCGAAAAATCTGGAGCGTATTGCCGATCATGCCAAGGGCATCGCCGATATGGTCACTTATATGGTGACAGGTGAATGCGTGCGGCATCAAACTTATGACTTGGAAGAAAAGGAGCCGGCGTGAAACGCAATCTTTTTTTTAAAATATTATTCAGCTATCTGGTTGTTGTCTGCTTGTCCTTTTTT
>JBAXON010000045.1:0-15977 GCA_037133255.1 Deltaproteobacteria bacterium | reverse complement strand
CACGTCGTCCAAGGGACTCCTCGCAATGACAAACGAAGATTGCGACACAGTCTCTTTGCGGAGGGTATTATACCCGTGAAAAGGTGGAAATAGATTGGCGATGTATTCAAAAAAAATAGTTATTCGATACGCTCCGGACGCAGTCCAGCAACCGGTAATTTATGAACTCGTAAAACAATACGATTTGGTTTTTAACATCCTCAAGGCAAGAATATTCCCCCGCCGTGAGGGTATGATTGTTCTGGAACTAACCGGTTTAAAAGAAAATTTCGATCGCGGCATCCGTTTTTTAAAAGAAATGGGGCTGAAGGTTGAACCTCTATCTAAAAGTGTCAGTCAAAACAGCGATAAATGCGCTCACTGCGGTGCCTGCACGGCCTTCTGCCCAACCGGAGCGCTGGCTTTTGAAACTCCATCACTGAAAGTCTTATTTGATGCCGAAAAATGCAACGGCTGTGAACTTTGCGTTTCCGCCTGCCCCGTCCGCGCCATGGAAATCAATCTGCTTTAGATTGAATTTGTGTCATCCTAATACTAAGCTCCTAATTGTACTAATATTTTCAATCTAGACTTTATATATCTTTGTAATTATAAAGGAAAGCAAACAGCAGGGAGAAAATATTTATGCAAAAGCTATCAAAAACAAACTGGAAGCGCATTGATTCAATAAAGGATAATGAAATTGATTGTTCTGATATTCCTGAAATAGATGAAAAAATTGACAACATCAGCCAACCATTACCAATCGTGCATTCCTGGTCATGCCTAGTTTTCCGGGGATAGTTATTTATTGATAATCAGCGGAATAGATCCGCATGTGTTCCGGTGCGTTCGAAAATTATCTTGTCTTTGTCAAATCGATAAATTAAGAGCCAATCCGGCTCCAGGCGGCATTCGCGGCGGTCTTTGAAGTTGCCTTTAAGCAGATGATCTTTCATTCTCGCATCGAGAGGTTTTTCATTTATCAGTAAAATAATCGTTGCTTTAATTTTAGATACATCACACCCGCGTTTCTGCATTCTTTTTAAATCTTTTTCAAAGCGGGTTGTATATATCGGAACCACGGGTATGCCCTCCCAAAGCAAGTTCTGCAAACTCATTCCGCAGCAAGCTGAGTGGTACTATATATCATACCCTCCGCTGTGCGGGATTGTTCAACTTACCAATTCCGATACGCTTCGCTTTCGGAATTGGAGTTTCAACAATAAGCATCAGATACCCAATTTACGAAACATGTCTTTGGCGGATTTACTTTCCACAAGCCCCTTACCGGAATCACTATCACTGAATGTCTTCAGAGTTTCTTCATTGGGAATCTCCACAGAAAAAGGTAGCCCCCTTCTCATTTTCACCTGACGGAAAAAAAGATTTAGCGCGGCAGTGGTCGTTAGTCCCAATGCTGCAAAAATTGTTTCGACTTCTTTTTTTAATTCTATTTCTGTCCTGGCGTGTATAATTGCTGATTTTGCCATAATTTCACCTCTTGTATTCTGATCTTGCTGTTATGTTTTGTGTCACATTGGACACACAAAGTCAATTGATAATTCCGGGGTATCAGGAAATAATCGGGAACGGTTATATTTATTTGACTACATTCGCTATCCCCCGTCATTCCAAGGTATTAGTGGCGTAAATAACAGCATAAAAGCGTTTCTTGAAGTACATCGGTCAATATCTGTTTTGGTAATACGGTATATTTTATCGTTGATACCCGAACGATAGAATGATAAACAAAACACACCTTAATCTGTAATATCAGGAGAAATAATTTTGAGAGAGCAATCAACCAAAAGGGGTAGATTATGGGGAAGATCTTCTTTTCATGTTTATGTTGTTTTTTCTTTTGCGGAGGAATAGCAATGGCTGCAGAAAATAATTTTGAAACCGACAAAATCAAAACGGCACAGGGCGATCTGGGAATAACTTGCATTGGACATGGGACATTGATGATTTCCTTTGGTGGAAAGATCATCCATATCGATCCGGTTTCGCAGTATGCCGATTACACAAAATTGCCAAAGGCGGACATAATCTTGATAACCCATGAACACCCTGACCATCTTGACCTCAAAGCAATAGCCCTGATTAAAACAGGTAAAACATCGATAGTGACAATGGAGAGTGTTGCCAGGCAGCTTCCGGAAAGCATTATCCTGAAAAACGGTGATGAAAAAACCATAATGGGTTTGAAGATTGAAGCAGTTCCGGCATATAATCTTGTGAATATGCGCAGCCCCGGCGTTCCCTATCACGCCAAAGGCATCGGCAATGGCTATATTCTAACATTGAGTGATAAACGTTTGTATATTGCCGGGGACACGGAAAATATTCCGGAAATGAAAAACCTGCGTAATATTGATATTGCCTTTCTGCCAATGAATCTTCCCTATACGATGACACCGGAGATGGTTGCGGATGCCGTCAGGGCTTTCCGGCCAAAGATTATTTATCCATACCATTATGGCAAAACGGATACGTCGAAGTTGATTGACCTTCTCCGGAACGAAAAGAATATTGAAGTTCGTATTCGCAAAATGATGTGAAGGGCATGAAAAATAATCGGGAACGGTTCTATTTAATTGACACGCAAGACTATTCTCTTTATACCTGTACCGTAAAAAAAGTAGCTTATCCCAAATTAAAGAAGGAAAAGATGAAAAAAATTTTAAATATTATGGCTGTTTATTCAGTTCTTCTGAGTTTTTTGGTGGCGATGCCTACCTGCGTCACGGCAGCAAGTGATTGGCAACTGGCGATACAGAAAGACGGCATTGAGGTCTCAACAAGGCCAGTTAAAGGTTCGGATTTTGATGAATTTATGGGTTCGGCCGATATTGATGCATCTATCGATGTCGTTTCTGCGGTGCTAAAGGACAGACCTGCAGCAACACAATGGATGGCGGATTGCAAAGAGAGTAGAGAAATCCGCAAAATAGATGAACATACGTCTTTGCAACTTAATATAACAAAGGCGCCATGGCCGGTATCAGACAGAGAGGCTCTTTGTATAATTACTGAAAAGAAGGATAAAAAAACAGGACAGATTACCTATGAGTTTCATGAGGCGAATGATCCTTCAGTGCCCATCGGAGACGGCAATGTCCGGATGCCGGAAATTAGTGGTAAGTGGGTTTTGACACCTATCAATCGAGATAAGACAAAGGTTGTTTATACTGTAAAGAGTAATCCCGGTGGTTCTTTGCCAAAATCCCTCGCCAATATGAAGAGCAAAGATATCCCCTACAATACTTTGCTGGGTTTGAAGATGATGGTCAAAAAGGATAAATATAAAAAGGCAGCCAAATAAGGAAGAATCGGGGACGCTTATATTTGATTGACTGACAACATCGGCTATCGCTCTATGCCTATATTCCGGGTGGATGATGGTGATGTTTTACGTGATTGACAAATGCAGCATGAAAATAGATAATGAAAGATGAGCATTAAAGGAGGATTTAGGATGACCATACTTGAGAAAGTTAAATTACTGGAAAGATATATCGCTGTTGATCTCGCCGCCATTGACCCGGTAATGGATCTAACCATTGAAAAGTTGTTGAGACGTGAAGCCTCTCGGATGGATGAATTAAGACAGCGTCTGATCACGCAGAAGAGCGAGTTTGAAAAAAAATATGGGCTGAACTCGGAAGAATTCTGCATGCGTTACAATAAGGGAGCGATGGGCGACGACATGGATTATGTGGAATGGTCGGCGATCGTTGACATGCTTGCCGGCACTGAAAAGCGTTTATCAGTGCTCCAACAGAAGGCATCGGCATGAATGAAAGGATTCGTAGCCATTTCGATGAGATCGAAGCCCGGCTGATTGAATGTCCTGTAATTCGCGCCTATGAAATCACCCGCAAAGATATCTCCCTGGACGATGGGAAATTGAGAATCAAATCTGCCCTGACCGGCGGAGGTGTATTTGAATGCTTTCTCTATCTCAAAGATACGGGACATAGCATCTATCCTCTGAAATTCAGTTTTCATTGGCAGGATAAAGAGGGGAAAACTATCAGACGATTAGATAATGCACCCCATCACACAGACCTGCCTTATGCGCCAAATCATCTTCACATGGGCGGCGATCATATCGAAGGTTTTGCTGGAAGCCCAGATATCTTTGCATTCATTGACAATATGGAAATTACCATATTAGGAACGACGCCCCTCTAATCGTAATCGGTAAAAGTTCAAATAATTAATTGAAATTATCCGCATGGAGGAAAAATGTATGACAGAAAAAATATCCAGACGTGATGTGATTAAAAAATCGGTTAAAGCAGGTCTTGTCATCGGTGGAGTTGCAGCTGTGGGCACGGCAGGTTACAAACTATTCAGCAGCAAATCGATTGATGAAGTCTACGGGCCGTATCCAGACAATTCCAAACTAAAACAACTGAAGATCGTAAATCCAACCGCCCCGAAACCTAATGTCATCGTCATCTACTGCGACGATTTGGGCTATGGCGACCTTGGCTGCTACGGCAACAAGGCAATCCGCACACCCAACATTGACAGGCTTGCCCGTGACGGAATAATGCTTACCGACTATTATGCCTGCAATGCCGTCTGCGCGCCATCGCGGGCCGGCTTGCTTACCGGACGCTATCCGTTCAGAACCGGCATCATCGGCAATCCGTATCCGGCAGATTCACCACTTTTGCGCAGGATCGAAAGAAAAATTGCCTATATTTTTACACCACTGGGATCTGTTGATCTGCATGAGGATTGCGTTGCCGCAGGAATTTCCGGCAAAGAGATCACCATCGCCAAAGCCTTGAAGATTGCCGGTTACAAAACCGCGATGGTGGGGAAATGGCATCTGGGCGACTACAGCAAGCAGCCAGAGTTCAACCCGCTGAGGCACGGTTTTGACCAGTACTTAGGCGTCCCTCACAGCAACGATATGCAGCCCTGCCCGCTTTTCCGCAACGAAACACAGCTGGAAGCGGATATCGGAGACAACCAGTCCAGGCTGACCGGCATGTACACAAAGGATGCCCTGGAATTCATTGAAAAGTCAAAAGACAGTCCTTTCTTCCTGTATTTTGCCCACACGTTTCCGCACCAGCCACTGTACGCATCGGAGAAGTTTGCCGGGAAATCAAAAGCCGGAAAATTCGGCGATGCTGTGGAAGAAATAGACTGGAGCGTAGGAGAGATCATCAAGACCTTGCAAAAGCAGAAGATCGAGCAAAACACGCTTCTCATCTTTACCAGCGATAACGGCCCCTGGTACGAAGGAAGTCCGGGAAGCTTCAGAGGCCGCAAGGGGCAAAGCTACGAAGGCGGATTTCGAGTGCCTTTTGTCGCAAAATGGCCGGGGTATATAAAGCCAGGCACGGTTTCAACCGAGACGGCCATCAATCTGGATATTTTCCCCACGCTACTTTCGCTTGCGGGAATAGAGCAACCATCAGACAGGATCATTGACGGGAAAAACATCGATGGCCTTCTTTCCGGGAGCAATCCCAAATCGCCGCATGACGCCGTCTATTTCTATCATTACGACCAGCTTGAAGGCATCCGCTACGGAAAGTGGAAGTACTTTAGAAAATTAAACCGATACGTCTGGCCGACGCCCCTCGATGCAGAAGCGCTACCCGATGCTATTGGGAAAAAGCAACTGGGAAACAGGGCCCCTTTGCTTTATGATCTTTCTATTGACCCGGGCGAAAACTACAACGCCATCAACACCTATCCCGATATCGCCGAAAAACTGCACGGGATGTTACTTGAATGGGAAAAGCAGGCAAAGAAAAATCCTCGGGGATTCCGTGATTAACAGGAGTCAGAAACACGGGGATTTATCCAGCATAGCAGCAGAAGAAACAAGACAAATGAGGGAATAAATAACATGAAGCTTTTTGCGATAAGCGACATCCACGGGGCGATCAAACCCATAGAAAATGCAGCAACACTTATCCGCGAGGCGGATTGGGTGGTGATCGCCGGTGATATAACCAGTGCCAGAACGCGGGCAGAGGCTACCGATGTCATTGCCTGTGTTGAGCAATATTCAACCCGCATCCTCGCCATCCACGGCAACTGGGACAGGATGGAGGTCAAAGACTTTTTAGAGGAAAAAGGCTACAGCCTGCACGGTAAAGGCCGGGTGCAAGATGGAATCGGCTTTTTCGGTCTGGGCGGCTCTTCACCTACGCCAATACATACGGCATCGGAATACACGGAGAAAGAAATCGCCCTCATCCTGCAAACTGGATACCAGCAGGTACAAGAAGCATCTCAAACCGTTATGATCTCCCATGTCCCGCCACGGGGAGTCCGCGACCGGTCATTCATTTTCGGTCTTCGGGGTGGCAGTCACAGTGTGAAAGCGTTTCTGGAAGTAAATCCGGTCACCCTCTGCCTGTGCGGCCATATACATGAGGCAGCAGGGATTGAGCGCTTTTGTGACACACTCGTGGCCAATTCCGGCAGCTTCAAAAAAGGACATTACCTGACAATCGAAATCGGCCAGGGACTCGCGGTAAAACGCGGCAGGGTTGACCACAAATAGGCCAACATAAACCAATATATTTTTAATCATCAGATAAACATTCCTACTAATCGGAAAGGAATGCCACTATTTCCTTGACAGGCAAGGCCATTCTTCCTAAACTCCCCGCCGTCAGAAGCAGTATCTTATCAAAAAAACTAAAGAGGACGTTGTGATGGGATTTCGGTATGTTGATCGACAAAAATGCGTTGGTTGCGGTTTATGCTATTGCGTTTGTCGCTTTGACGCAATTGAAATGGTCAAGGATGAATTTAGTTTTATCCCATCGCTGATCGATGATAATTGCACGGACTGTGGAGAATGCGCGAAGGTTTGCCCGGGCATTAATATTATAGATTACCCCGGCAAATTCGGGTCAATTCAGCGCTCGATAATATGTGCCGCAAAAGACGAAACAATTAGACATGCCGCGTCTTCCGGCGGCGCCTGCCGGACAATTTTAGCCGCGCTTTTAGATAAGGGCATTGTTGATAAGGTAATCGTGACTAGGGCAACTGATGATCCCTATCAACCGGAAACAATCATCACCGATAAAATATCGAATTTGATGTCCGATCGTCTGAATTCCATCTATTCTCCGACCAGTCCTTTGACTGCCTTGAAAAGCCTTGATAAAGGCTTGAAGTATGCCTTTGTCGGCCTGCCCTGTCACATAGCAGGCCTGGAGCTGTGCCCGGAAATAAAGCAAAATATTTTTGTGACAATAGGAATATTCTGCCATCACACTCCAAGCTTCAAGTTTATTGACAGATTTATAAATGACCTTGCAGAAAACGGCGAAGCAGGCACAATGCGGTATAGAGGGGACGGATGGCCGGGCACAACTATTGTATCTCACCGCAGTGGCGTCAAATCCGAATTCAGTTTTATTGATATGTGGTATAAGTACAATAATGGTCGGACTTTTCAATTGAACAGATGCGGCGAATGCACCTATTATTCAGCCGAGTTTGCGGATATTGCGATAGGGGATCCATGGCATTTGCTTGGCCAGGATCAGGATGGCAGCTCTCTTGTTTTAATAAGAAGCAAGAAAGGTGAAGATGTGATAAACGCATCGGAACCATTGCTGACGATAAAAGAAGTAACCAGTTTGGAAGAGGTAATGCAGTTTCACGAACTTAATTCTCAAATAAAACAGCAAAACAAGAAAAGATTAGATTAGATAAAGGGGGCATTCAGAAAAATCATGGGCATCGGGAAAAATGGATTCGACAATGAAAAATACATTTCGGAGCAATCTGCTGAAATTCTGAAGAGAACGGAAAAATTTAATAGTAAACTGTACCTAGAGTTCGGCGGCAAACTTCTTTATGATTACCACGCAGCAAGGGTTTTGCCCGGTTATGATCCCAATGTCAAAATGAGATTAATCAAGGAACTAAAAGACAGGGCGGACATTCTGCTCTGCATTTATGCCGGGGATATTGAACGCAAAAAGATTCGGGCTGATTTCGGCATAACTTATGATTCAGACGCGCTCAAGCTGATTGATGATCTTAGAGGCTGGGATATAAACGTCGCAGGCGTCGTTATTACCCGCTTTGAAAATCAGCCATCAGCAATCATATTCAAAAACAAGCTCGAAAGAAGAAATATCAAAGTAGTTACGCATCGCTACACAAAAGGCTATCCGACAAATATTGAATTAATTGTAAGTGATGAAGGATATGGCAGCAATGAATATATCGAAACAAAAAAACCTCTGGTAATCGTTACGGGGCCGGGACCGGGCAGCGGCAAGCTGGCAACCTGCCTTTCTCAACTTTATCACGATTATAAAAGAGGATTCAATTCCGGCTATGCTAAATTTGAAACATTTCCCATCTGGAATATACCACTCAAGCATCCCGTCAATGTTGCCTATGAAGCGGCTACCGCGGACATCCGTGATTTCAACCAGATTGATCCTTTTCATCTGGAAGCATACGGAAAATCTTCTGTAAATTATAACCGCGATGTCGAAGTGTTTCCCGTATTGAAAAGAATCCTGGAAAAGATTACCGGCAAGGCATCATTTTATCAATCTCCGACAGACATGGGGGTAAATCGCGCAGGCTTTGCCATTACCGATGATAATGTGACCAAGGAGGCAGCTAAGCAGGAGATTATTCGACGATACTTTAGGTATCGCTGCGAATACGCCATGGGATTTTCGGATAAAGAAACTGTGCAAAGAGTGGAATTATTAATGAACGATTTCGATCTGAAACCGGAGGATAGATGCGTTGTAAAACCGGCCAGGCAGGCAGCCAAAGACGCGGTGGAGGACAATAAAGGTAATGAAGGCATCTATTGCGGAGCGGCCATAGAGCTTCCGGACGGCACTATTATCACCGGCAGCAACTCGTCTTTAATGCACGCGGCATCAAGTGTGGTTATTCATGCCATTAAGCATTTAGCGGACATTCCCGATAAACTAAAACTGTTGCCTTCCAACATAACAGATTCGATAAGCAAACTAAAAACCGAAATACTTCACGAAAAAAATGTCAGCCTCGATCTGGAAGAAGCGCTCATCGCGCTGAGCATCAGCGCTCCGACAAATCCAGCGGCGGAACTTGCTATGGAAAAATTAAAAGAACTTCAAAACTGCGAAATTCATATTACGCATATACCCACACCGGGTGACGAAGCAGGACTTAGGCGGATCGGTGTCAACCTGACCAGCGATCCAAATTTTTCCACAAATGATCTTTTTATTACTTGAGCATTTCGATCAGGTCTTTGCTCAAATCCTTACCAATAGTTGTGCTCTTGAGCTTTAAACCGAACAGAGCGGCGGCCGTAACACCCAGATCTGCAATGCGAATAGGCCTGCCATTTGTACCTGTCTTTCCACCGGGTATCGATATCGCGGCAACAATAGGGAGCGTATCCACAGAACCGTGACCGCCGTTGTAAACACGCCATGGCGGAGTCCATTTTGGCGATTTGATGCCGACATTGGGAATCTGGCCGTTATAAACAGGAATCTGCCAGCCGTTTTTTGCCAGGATGATGAGATCAGGCCAAATGATGGTCTTTTCTTTGTCAATGTCAACATAGTAGGTATGGTAGAGCTCGCCTTGCAGGCACACACCTTTCAGGCCGTTCTTCATGTCGGATCGGTCAAGCACCCACCACGGGCACTCCTTATTACCTGTCTGAGGATTAAGTGCAAGGTGAGCAAGCAGCACCGCCTTGGCCTTGGAAACTTTTTCCTTGGCTTCCCGCCAATACAACACGCCGTAGCTGCTGACGCTGAAGGCATAAACATTCTTCTTTCCCAGTAGTCCCTCTTTCTCAATTATACCTGCACTCTCCAGAAGCCCCATACAATCGGTTGATGAAAAATCATCGGTATAAAGATGATTCTCCGCCGAGTGATCACTCAAGAGAATGACCTTCGCCTTATCGAGTACACCCTGCTTTTGCAGCCCGGCCATAAGGCGGCCAAACTGGATATCCACATCGCGGATTACATCCAGTATTGCTTCTTTAAAAAGGAGCTTGTTGCGACTGCTGACCAGTTGATACTCGGGCTTGTTTTCACACCCCTCAGGCGGTTTATACGGCGGATCGACATTGATGAATTCCGCCGGGTCCCAGGCGCATCCGATTGCATGACCGGCATCGTCACACTGGGCAAGTAGAATGTAGGCCATATCCGGCCTGTCGCGCTTGAATATCTCCAGGGCTGAATTCACAATCCAGCTGTCATGGGGAAAATGATTGGCAAAGTGTTCCATCTGCCACGCCAGGAGACTGCCTTGGCCTGTATAGAGCCGCGTCATTAGGTTGCTTTGCCTCATAGATCCCCCGAATAATCCGAGGTGAGCCGATTCCGGGTCACAGGCGGCATCTCTGTCTGTATGAGGATCAGCAAAGCTCTCCTTCTGCGGAGCTTTGATGTAGTCAGGGTAGTTGGTCCCGGTCACCAGAATATCCACGCCCGGGGAGGTATTTCCGCTTTTGTGGAACATCTCGCCTACCCATTCTTTGCCTGTAATGAACAGTGTCTTGGATTCTGGCCAGCGCCGCTTCCATGCATGAAAAAGTGTATCCACCGCCCTGCCCTTATCATCCCTGGCAAAAGACATGTTGGTGCGGGTGACAATAGCCTCTCCATTTTTATCCCATCCGGTTGGCTGCGCCCACACGCCGATGATACCGTTTTGCGCGGAAGATGTTCCCGCAAGGGCATTCAGATGATTCATGTCCGTGGCTGCGGGCAGATAGGCTTTGGCATTTTTGTACCATACTGACTTTTTGAGAAAGGCGTTAATGTTGGGCATCAGCCAATTTCCTTCGCTCCCTCCCGGCAGACCCCTGGCATCAAGCTCAAAGTATTTCGGATGAAGGGCATCAATGGCAATGAAAATAAGCTTTTCTTGATTACTGCCTGTATTGCCTCCAAGGATAGCGGCTAATGCGCCTTTGACGGGGAACAAACCCCAGTTCATCATGGTTATCCCGCCAAAAAGTGCGGTAACCTTCCTCAGAAACGACCTTCGGCCTAGCAGCTCTTTTATGAAGGAATTATCCGTGAGGTTATCTTTTTCCATAATACCATCCTTCTTTCGTTTACTTAATTTTGCACCGGCTTTTCACCACCGCTATGTCGTCTGGCGCAAGTGTCAGCAAATCAGATTGAATTAAATGATACATAACGGCATCGCCACTTTTACTGTGATTCAGGCCAAGGGCATGCCCGAATTCGTGGGCAAGAACGCGCACAAGCCGATACTCAGTATCATATTGATAAATCGTAATTGACCGCTTGCCGTTTTTGTATTCATAAACACCTTCACAAAACTCACGACCTAATGTGTTGCCTATGTTTTGCTGGTCAACTAAATCCAGGTTATTATTTGTGGCTATTTCATTGATTACCACGACTATACTGTTGATTGTATCCACCAGCGGTTTCATTTCTTCCTGGCGCACGCGCAGATTATTGCTAAGCGCGGCTAATTCATCTTTTTCTTTCATGAGCCGCGTATGAACACTTTGCGGGGCTCCACCTCGCCTGTTCCATGATTCAGTCTCGGCATTATAGGCATTCACTTTCGCGTTATACGCGCTAAAATCATTACTCAGCCCTGCTTTTTTCTGCTCATATTCAGCTTGCAAATTTTCCAGACGCGATTTTAATTCTTCGTAAGAGCTCTTGGAGCGATCAATTTTGTAATTGAGATTCTTTAACCTGTCAGTGGCTTCCTGACGATAATCATAAAGAAGATTTATTTCTATTGCGCCATCTGCCTCTTCACGGAAAAAATCGCGAGAAAACGGTTTCCCCCACATTGCCGTGGCTATCTTTACAGCTGTGCGAAATTCTTCACGAGAGAGATTGAACCTTTCATCTACCTTCCCTAAACGATAGGTAATGGGCTCCTGACAGGGATTCGCAGGCCGCATAAAACTGACAAGCAGAACTATTAAAATTGCCAGTAATAATACAAATTTCCAACCAACTGTTTTTGATGAAGTCAACATAGTAGAAAATTGGACAAACCTTAAATATTATTTGCCCTTTTTTTCATTTGGGTCCGTGAGCAATTTATTTATATCACCGGGAACTTGTTTAGCTTTACTGAAGAGGTCTTTAGTATCCCGATAAAAATTCTTGAACTTGTCAGTTATATCATTCGTGCCACTTTGAAATGTTTGAATTGATTGCTTAATTCTTTCAGATGTTTTACCCGGCTCTTTGAGATAATAATATCCACCAACAGCCATTATAATAACCAGCGCAACCATCAAGATTTTAATGAATTGTTTTAAAATAAAATAGAGAAGTAAGATGACGACAAAAATAACTGCCAAAGTAATAACTGCCGGATGTGCCGAAATATAATTTACGATTGTATCCATATTAAAACCTCCTGATCATTTTTTTATAATTTATCGTAATTTTACCATAAAAGCCACATTTTATTAAACACATTTTGGCATATTTTATTTAACTTTGACAAACTTTTATTTGCCAATTATCTTTTGAAAAGGCAATTCGTAATTGATGTTCACGGTATTTTAATATAAAGGGCAGGGAACGGAGTTGCACAAAGTGGCGGATAAATTAAAAGTCGGGCTGACAACATTAGGCTGTAAAGTGAATCAATATGAATCGGCAGCCCTTGCCGAAGATTTGCAGCAAAAAGATTACGCCCTTGTTCCCTTTAACTCCTCTGCCGATGTTTATATCATCAACACCTGCACGGTTACGGCTTTTTCTGATTTTCAGTCCCGACAGATGATCCGACGGGCTCATCGCGCTAATCCGCAAGCAAAAATTATTGTCACCGGCTGCTATGCCCAAATTGCCGCCGCAGATATCGCGGGAATTGAAGGCGTAACACTGGTCGTCGGCAATGATCAAAAAAGTATCATTCCCGACCTTCTACAGAGCTGCGATAATGATTCCTGCCGTATTTACACCTCTGATATTTTTCAGCAAAAAGAATTTTGCGCCATGCCACTTTCCAGATTTATCAACCGCTCACGCGCTTACCTGAAAATCCAGGATGGATGCAATTCCTTTTGCAGCTACTGTATCGTGCCATTTGTCAGAGGAAAAAGCCGCAGTATGCTGGAGAATGAAGTGCTCCGTGCTGTGGATAATTTATGCGGACAGGATTACAAAGAAATTGTGCTCACCGGAATCCATTTGGGTGCTTATGGTCAAGATCGTCAGCCACCGACAAACCTTCACGATATAATCCACCGGATAATCGAGCAGGCCGGAAATACCCGGATCCGTTTGAGTTCCGTTGAGCCCCGTGAAATTACAGATGAGTTGTTGCAACTTTTCAACAAAAAGGATAACCTCTGCCCGCACTTGCACATACCGCTGCAAAGCGGGAATGATGATATTCTCAATCTTATGAAACGCGATTATGATGTCGACTTTTACCGGCAACTCATCGAGAAAGTAACCTCTACAGTAAAGGATGTTGCCATCGGCGTTGACGTGATGGTCGGCTTTCCATCCGAAGGAGAAAAAGAATTCAACAATACTTTACACTTGCTGCAAGAAATACCAATTGCCTATCTGCACGTTTTCCCCTACTCCGAAAGGCCGCAAACATCAGCGCGAGAAATTCAGACGAAAGTAAAGGAAGCGACAAAAAAGAAACGCGCGGCAATTCTTCGAAGCTTAGGCGCGAAGAAAAAAGAGGCTTTTACAAAGCGCTTCCTGGGCAAAGAGCTGCGAGTACTGGTGGAAAAAATCAAGGATAAGAAAACAGGTTTGATGAAGGGTGTTTCGCAAAACTATTTACCGGTTTTAATAGACAAACCTGATTTATCTGCCCTGAATAAAGTGGTCATCGTACAAACGCAAGATATCCGGTATGGAGAACTTTATGGAAAAATCGTCTCTGAATGAAAATAGACTGAAATATTTTCAGGAGTTGGAAGAGAGGATCGATTACAAGTTCAGCAATATCGAGCTGCTTTCTATCGCCCTCACCCATCGCTCATACGTAAATGAAAATCCGTCCCCGCCCCTTGCCGACAATGAAAGGTTTGAATTTTTAGGCGATGCCGTTTTAGGGCTTTGTGTAAGCGACCTGTTGATCAATAAATATGCTGATTTTTCCGAAGGCACTCTTTCCAAGATTCGCGCCGGTATTGTCACCGAAAAACCACTGGCCGAGCTTGCATCTTCGCTTCAGCTGGGCGATTGTCTTTTGCTGGGAAAGGGCGAAGAAAACTCCGGCGGCCGTACCAAAGATTCTCTTTTGGCAAACGCCCTGGAAGCCCTCATCGCGGCAATATATCTGGATGCAGGCTTTATCGCCGTGAAAAATATCTTAGAAATACTACTTACGTCTCTTCTTGCGGATAGCGCTTTACTCTCTCAGAGTTTCGATTACAAAACAGCCTTGCAGGAAATTTGTCAGAAAAAATATAAAATTGTTCCTGTCTATACGATAATTGATGCAAGCGGCCCTGACCATGCTAAAGTTTTTGAGGTACAGGTAACGGTTGCGGACAAAATGCTCCAAATCGGCTACGGCAAAAGTAAAAAAGAAGCGGAAAAGCAAGCCGCTCAAAAAGCGTGGGAAATATTGCAAGTTGAAGAAAACTAACCATGATAATATTTTAGGACTGTTCAAAAATGTTCAGATGCAAGGCGCGCAAAAAACCGCACCGCGAGGCGTATATGAATATACGTTGAGCGATACGGTTTGCAGCGCAACGCAGCAGATGAGCGTTTTTCAGCAGTCCCCCCGCAAGCATTTAATCATTCCTATCTTCATCATGAATAGCGGCTGCCCGCACCGTTGCATCTTCTGCAATCAAAAAATTACTGCCGGAAATTTCCCGCCCCAAATAACCAGGGATTTTTTTGATGCAGAGGTCAAATCCTATCTGGACAGGAAGAAAAATCACTACTCAAATGTGGAGATTGCCTTTTACGGCGGCAGCTTCACGGGGATTGACAATACCTATCAGGAGAATCTTCTTTCCTGGGCCAAATCTTATGTGGAAGCTGGTCTTGTCCACTCCATTAGAATTTCGACAAGGCCGGATTACATCACAAAAGACAGCATAACATTCCTGAAAAAATACAATGTTTCGACGGTGGAGCTTGGCGCGCAATCTTTTAATGATGAAGCCCTCCGGTTTGCCCAAAGAGGACATGATGGCGCAGCTACTGTTGCGGCTATGAAGACTTTGAAAGAACAGGGTTTTAGCACCGGCCTGCATTTGATGGCCGGCTTGCCACAAGACACTCCGGATGGTTTTATGAATTCCGTAAATAAAGCAATTGAGCTTATGCCGGATACTGTGCGCCTTCATCCGGTTATTGTTTTGGACGGCACGGCACTGGCTGAAGAATTCCGGCGCGGAAATTACAAACCATTAGAACTGGCAGAGGCCATCGATTTATGCCGCAAGGCTCGGGAAAAGCTAACAGAGGCAGGAATTCGCGTCATCAGAATCGGCCTGCAAGGAACTGATGCGATGGAAAAAGAAGGAGCAATACTTGCGGGGCCATTTCATCCGGCCTTTGGCAGCCTTGTCCTGTCTGCGCTTTTTTATAATTCGACAATAAAACTACTTACAGGTATTCCTCACAACGCAAAGGAGCTTCGATTTAATGTTTCCGGGCAAGACATATCCAACTTTCGCGGTATGGCGAATATGAACATCGCGGCAATAAAAAAGCTTTACCCTCAAGCTAATTTAATTGTAGAATCAATTGCAGGTATTGAGCGCGGCGAAATTTCCGTTGCAGTAGATTCGGGGAAATCATTTACACTTGCAGTTTTGGGAATTATTTAAGACGGCTTCGTAAAAAGTCGAAAAATCGTCGTACCGGCGAAGGGGCATGTGTCGCAATTGTTATTTGTCATTGCGAGGAGTTCCGCCAGCTGGCGGAGCGACGAAGCAATCTCTGTTAAGAAAGAAAAACGGAAATAAAGGAAATACATTGATTAACAAAATGAATTTTAAT
>JBAXON010000044.1:0-16041 GCA_037133255.1 Deltaproteobacteria bacterium | reverse complement strand
CTTATCTCGGCATATTTACTGTCCGCTAAACCGGCATCACTTATGATCTCTTTCCTTTTATCCAGGAGCAAATATGCCCCTTTATCGCTTGGGATACCTTTTGGTGTGACCAGAAGAATCGCTTTGCCGACCATTCTGAATGTTACAGAGTATTCGGAATCCAACTGAATGTCTTTCCATTCGGGCTTGCCGGTAATGGGCAAACCTGTGACAGGGCAACAGGGAGATGGGTTAGTGGCAGGAAGTTGTTCGCGGTAGGTCATGAGCACAGTCCTCTAGAACATATTCTCATCTTGCTAGTAAATTTATATCCAAAGTATCTCGGATCACATAAAAAAGTTCTCAATCAGGAATCTTCGAACTTAAAACCTTTTTCCCGAAATAATCTCAAACCGGCATCTACGACCGCATCGTCGTAAATTGTTCCACGGTTCCTCTCGATCTCTACCAAAGCCATATCGATACCTAAGCTTGGACGATAGGGCCTGTGTGAGGCCATAGCTTCAATCACATCGGCCACGGCAAGGATGCGGGCCTCGATAATAATGTCATTGCCCTGCAGTTTTCTGGGATAACCTGAACCATCCATTCGTTCGTGGTGCTGATAGACCATTTCGGCCAGGGGCCATGGTGATTCAATATCTTTGAGTATTTCGTATCCACTGCGGGCATGTTCTTTAATCAGGGCAAACTCAAGCTCAGAAAGTTTTGTGGGTTTGGATAATATCTCCGCGGGGATGGACAGTTTCCCGATGTCATGGATGTAACCGGCCATGCGGATGCCTTCGACCTTTCCCGCGGGAAGTCCCATCTCAGCAGCAATGGCGCGGGCCAGATTAGCCGCCCGTCTCTGGTGACCGGCGGTGTAAGGATCTCTAACTTCAATCACGGATACCAGCACCTGAATAGTCGTGCTAACCGACTTCCGGAGACTTTTCAGGGTATTTCGAAGTTTTTCTTCCACCTGCTTGCGCTCGGCTATATCTGCCTTGAGCACAGCGTTGGCTTCTCTCAATTCAGCCGTTCGCAATTTCACCTTGTAGTCCAACTCATCGTGAGCTTTTTGCAGTGCCTCCTCTGCTCGCCTGCGTTCATCACTCAGATTTTTTACCTTCAACAGTATCTTTATCCTCGCGAGCAGTGCCGTTCTGTCAAAAGGCTTTGTAAAATAATCTTCTACACCAACCTCGATGCCGCGGAGACGATCTTGATTGGAAGCAAGTCCTGTAACCATGATGATCGGTATATCACTAATCCTTTGATCTTCTTTGACCTTCCGGCATACTTCAATGCCATCCATAACCGGCATTGTAATGTCCAAAATTACAAGGTCGATGGTCTGACTTTTGATCTTCAGCAAAGCTTCTGCTCCGTTTGAGGCGCAGACAACTTGAAAGCCATGGCGAACAAGTATTGCTTCAAGCAGTTTGAGATTATCATCTTCGTCATCAACGCATAGGATGACCGGTTTTTGCAAATTCATGATTGCCCCCCTTAGGGAGTACTAATATATTAAGTTAAGAGTTCCTTCACAGCATGGAGCAGTTCCGCTTGCTTGAAGGGTTTCTTTATTGTTCTGTTGGCGCCAAGATGGCTGGCCATCTCCAGATAGCTCTCGGCGCCGATTTTCCCTCCACCGGACATGGCAATGATCTTTATCCGGGGATAGTTTTTGGTCAATTCCATTATTAATTCGATGCCTTCTTTATTCGGCATGATGATATCTGTGATGACCAGATCGAAAGGATTATTTCGGAGGAGATTCATGCCGCTATTTCCATCGCCAGCCTCTTCAATTTCTTTGTAGTCTGCACTTTCGAGCATCCTTCGCACCATTGTCCGAAACGTTTCGTCATCATCAATAATCAATATTCTTGCCATAGTTGCCTTCCTCAATGTCTATTGTATGCCGGGTATACCCGGCAATGCGACATTATTTAGTTACATGTTCATCTTCTATGTTTAAAATTCCCATTCCAAAAGCGCAGCGGAGGACATAATACCAGTGATCAAAATACACCTAATTTCCTCCAGTTTGTCATATTTAACTTTCGCATGTTTCCCGAAATCAGTCAATCGTTTTGAAATGACGATATAAAATAGCCATTTAGTCTCTTCTTTCCCCGCCAGATGCAGGGTGGAAAAGAGTGAGCAGGCAATTGCGGCGGATTTCTGGGCATCCACCAATTATCTCATCTTACATCTCCACCCGAGTTACAACGCCATGCAGCTTTCTGGCGGGCAGTCTGTGAAAGTGAACGAAATTTGGGGAGAGTTTTTTGATCACACTGAAGATCTTCCAGATCGGATTTTTGGTAGAGATTTCCTCAACACCGTAGAAAATGATCTTTTCCTTGACGCCGTTTTCAATCAGCAACTCCTCAATGTTTATAACCGTCATGTAACCGGCCAGAATTTCAAGAATATGTAATCCGGAGGCAAAATTGGTCTGATAGCGGCTTTTGATGCCGAAAGGCTCTTCTGTGCGGGTTATTGATACGAAGATATTATTTTCATAGATAATGTTGCTTCCCAGAATGCAATGGATGACATAGGGAGAAACGACCATGCCCTGGCGGGTAAAAAAGAGCGCGGTACCGGTGATGTTTTTTCCTTTTCCGTACACCTGTTCATAGCTGAGCAGGAAGGTTTCCATGTCCAGTGGCCTCAATCTCCGGTAGAGTACCTTCTGCCCCTTTGTGTAGATGACCATGACAAGGAAAGGGATGGAGGCAATAATCAGTGACCAGTAAGCGCCGTTAGGAAGTTTGGTAAAGGTCGAGGCTAAATAGATAAAATCGATCAGGCAGACAGCCAGGGCGATGGGAACTTTCCATCTGGTGGTATGGAAAAAAACCATGATCATCATCAGGCTGGTAATGGTCATGGAACCGGTTACCGCCATGCCGTAAGCCGCCGCCAGGTTCGATGATTTCTGGAAGATGAACATGACAAGGATGACGCTGATCATGAGCGCCCAGTTAACGGCGCCGATATAAATCTGCGATTGCAGCTTGCGCGAGGTATAGTCAATCTTCATCAGGGGCATCAACCTTGTGGTGATGCCCTGATAGACGATGGAGAAAACTCCGCTGATGATGGATTGAGAGGCAATGATGGTAGCCACGACTGTCAACAAAAGGAAGGGAATATACAGGAAAGCTGCCTGACTCTGGACCATGCCAAACAAATAGTGTTTGGCCTCCGGATGCCCGATGGCAAATACCCCCTGTCCCATGTAATTTATCACCAGGGCAAAAAACACAAAATACCAGGCTCGCAAGATGGGCTTTCTGCCCATATGCCCCATATCGGCGTAAAGGGCCTCGCCGCCTGTCGCGCAAAGGATGACTTCCGATAGGACAAAAAAAGCCGCAAATCCATGATGTTGGAAGAATTTAATGGCATACCAGGGATTAACTACTTTGATGATTTCCGGCATCGTCAGCAGGGAAGCAAGACCGGATATAGCGAGAACGCTAAACCAGATCAGCATGATCGGTCCAAAGGCTCTGGCAATCCGATCCGAACCCCGCGATTGAAAAAAGAAAAGAGTCACGGTAATGGTGGCGGCAATTATCAGCAGCATCGTCTGGCTAATATTTTCCATGCCGGGAATGATCAATATACCCTCTACGGCGGAAAGAATCGTAATGGCGGGCGTGATGACGCCGTCCCCCAGCAGCAGGGATACACCCATAAACGTCAGAAGCCCAGCGAATGCGATGGCGCGGCCGGATTTAAGGTGGGATAGTAAAATCCCCCGCAACACGATCTCTCCGCCCTGTCCTTTGCTGGAAAGACTGGTAGCCAGCCAAGCATATTCCACGGTAACAAGGATTGTCAATGTCCAGAATATCAGCGACAGAATTCCCATGACGTTATCGTATGTGGGTTTCGTCAATACAAAAATTACGGTAAGGGTATAAATCGGGCTGGTGCCAACATCACCAAAGACAAGCCCCATAGACTTGATCATACCACCAAAAAATGACTCTTCCCCAGGCTGTTTCAAGAAATGCTTACCTTCCTCTGAAAATTCCACGCGGTTACGTCCATTTTCTTTTGCATGGTACCAAACAGAATTGCTTGTTCAGGTGTGGACTATAAAATTTCCGGTCTTGCATGTCAAGGTAATCTTGGGCGAAATATGAGATGTGCTGTTTTCGTTCAGTCTTCTGCCGGGTATCCGGTAATCTGGGCAATCCGGCGGTAAATCGGCTCCATAGTGCTAAATGACTTCTTGTACACATCATTGAACAGCTGTGTGTAGATGTGATGGCTTTGCGCGTTGGGTACAAAGGTTCTGCCCTTGCGCACCATTGCTGCCACCGCTTCTTCGCATGTTGCATACATGCCTGTGCCCACAGCCGCGTCCATTGCCGCGCCGAGTGCCGCTATTTCTGATGTCTCCATGCGCGATGCAGGCAGGTTGAACATGTCTGCCGCTATTTGCACCGCTACATCGCTTCGTGAGCCGCCTCCGCCGACGCGAATCTCCTTGATGGCAATACCGGTCTTACTCTGCACGATCTCCTGCATGCGGCGCAGCTCGAAACAAATACCTTCAAAAATTGCCCGGTAAATGTGCGCACGGGTATGGATATCTCCAAACCCGATGATCGAGCCCTTGGCGTATTTGCTGCTCACCGTGGGAGACCAGTATGGCTGGAGCATCAGCCCCATTGATCCCGGAGGGATGTCCCGAATTACCTCATCGAGAACCACCTCGGGCGCCACTCCGCGCTTCTGTGCCTCAATGGCTTCGCGGTGGCCGAACTCCTGCTTGAACCAGGTTACCATCCAGAAACCGCGAGAGATAAACATCTCGATATTCCACGCTTTCGGGACAGCGGCAGGCCAGGTGAAAAAACGCAATTGTCCGTCACTGATGTATTTTCGTGTAATCACATCCATGCAGGTACCCGTGCCAAAACTAATCACAGCGATGGAAGGATCAATGCCGCCGGCTCCGAGTAGTTCGCACTGCTTGTCGCCTGCGGCGACAACTACAGGCAATCCTTCCGGCAGCCCGGTGGCAAGCGTTGTCTCTTTGGTGATATACCCTAAAACCTTGTCCGGAGAGTAGAGATCAACACAGTGTCTTTTCTCAATTCCCAGGGCGCCATAGATGAAGTTCATGGGCATGCCATACAGGCGTAGTGCCTTGTAATCAAAGGGGTAGATACCGGAGATCATGCCGTAGGAATCGCGAAATTCTCCCGTGAGTTTGCGGACAAAAAAACCGGTTGCTTGAACAAACTTGTGCGTCTTGCGGTAGATGTCCGGTTCTTGCTCTTTGATCCACTGGAACTTGGAGTTCTTTTGAGCATAAAGCAGGGCCTCGGTCTGGCCGGCAAGTCTTGTGGCAAGCCTGCTTATATTACCAAGGGGCGGCACATGCGAAACCGTGCGCTGGTCGAGCCAAAGGATCGCCGGTCGCAGGGCATTGCCGTCCTTATCCATGGGAATGACTGTGTTGCGCTGGCTGGTAAGCCCGATTGCCGCTATCTGGCTGCAATCGACTTTGATTTTGCCCATAAGACCATTGCATACAAGGCAGAGTTTGTTCCAATAATCTTCGGTACGCTGCTCGGCCCAACCAGGAGACAGGGAAAAGTAGGGCTCGTAATCGGCCTGTTCTAAGGCAATTTGAGTCCCGTGACGATCGAAAAGCACCGCGCGAATGCTCTGGGTTCCGGAATCAATGGCGATGATATAGTTTTTATCATTCATGGCTATTCTAATCCAAGCCGAGTTTGCCGCCCGGGTTCAAAATGTTGTGCGGGTCGAAGTGGTGCTTCAATGCCCGCAAGACGTCCATCTGCTGCTTGCCCAATTGCGTTTCCATCCAGGGCGCAAGCAGGCGTCCCACCCCGTGATGGTGGCTAAGCGATCCGCCGAATTTCTGGATCTGATCGATGATGCCGCGCTGGAAGGTGATGTATTCCTCCACATCCATGCGGGCAAAAAAGATGAAGTAGAGATTGGTGCCCTGCGGATAGAAGTGCGAGGCATGCGTCATGCATATCGTGTCCGGACGGCTCTTGACGTAGGCGCGCACACCTTCATGCAGGCGATGGAGGTTATCCCAGGTAACACCGGCCTCGAGGGTATCTAGCAGGATGCCGTAATCGTTTAAATCCTCGCGCATATAAGGTTCGGTATAGCGGGTATGCTCCCATTTGCTTGCGGCATAACTACCTAGGGAGATAGCGCCATATTTACCGGCGATGCGCTTGATTTTACTGGCCACAAGCCGCGTGTAGTCCTTATCGCCTTCCACATTACCCAGGCACAGGCAGCGCTGCATGGGCTTGAATCCGCGGAGCGCAAGAAACGAATCTACGATGCCCGGCATGCCGTAGAGCTTCAAGCCCCGATCGGTTTCTTCCGGGTCGGAAATGCGGAAGATGGCAGGCTTGCCGAACTCCGATTGCATGACCTCGCGGCTGGCGGCAACCGCCGCCTCCCACGTGGGATACATGAAGCTGAAGCGTGCACGGTTCTGGGGCATGTAGCGGAAGATTTTCATGGTGAGCTCGACCAGGATGCCGAAGGTTCCCTCCGAGCCCTTCATTATATCGTTTACTTTGGGGCCTGTGGCTGTGGCCGGATAATCGAGTGTCTTGAATGTGCCTGCCGGTGTGACGTATTCCTGACTAAAGATGATGTCGTAGGCATCTCCATAGTAGGTGGATGCCTGTCCCGAGCCTAATGTTACGATCCACCCGCCCACTGTGGAATATTCGAAAGATTGCGGGAAATGGCCGCAGGTATACCGGAGCTTTGTATTGAAGAGTTCCGGGGACTGATTCAAGGATTTCTCGTAGGCGGGGCCAAACATTCCCGGCTGGACGCGAGCCGTTTGGTTGAGCTCATTTACATCGAGGAGCTTGTTCATGTGCGTGCTTAGTACCAGTGATACGCCGCCCTTAAATGGCCGGCAGCCGAAGTTGCAGGACGAGCCACCGCTGAAAACCGTGATGGGGATGCGCTCTGCATCGCAGTAATGCACGATCTTCTGCACATCCTGCTTATCGCGCGGATGCACTACCACATCGGCTACCTCACGGATAATACCCTGACGAAGTTCGATAATCTCCTCGGAGGTTTTAGCCGAGGAGTATTTAACGCGGGAATAGTCATCCAAAAAAACGTTTTCCTGGCCCACGATGGCCACTAGCGACTCAATCTGTCCGGCCTTAAGCGCCGGCGGGCGATTCAGGACGACAGGGGTATTGCCCTCATTTTGCTTTTTTAAGAAATCGGCATCGCTCATGTGAAAATCCTGTTTCATCATTTTGACCCAGGCATCGCTGGGATGCTTGAACTGATTGGGATCGCCGTACTTGGCGATGGATCGAAATGTTCCCGGCGCCGGTGCCTTTTCCGTCCAGTCCGGTCTGAAGTTTTTTAATTTTCTCATCATGTCCTCCTTTTTTCCTATCCTCATAATCCCGTTATTGTAGGTCGCGTGACCCCACGCGGCGAAGCAACTTACATTACCCGGGAAGCTTCAGTAAATTATTTACCGCCTCAATTTCCTCTCTGACTTTGCCGGCATCCCAGCACAACTCGCCTGCCGCAATGTCGGCAACCTTTTGCAGCACTTCATCGCCGGGATTACCCAGCGTGCCGATACCTGTGCGGCGCATGACGATATCGGTCAGGGTTCGCGCCATCTCATTGCGGATGGCATACGTTACCTGCGCCAGAATCTCGCCATCGGCATTCACAATTTGCGCCAGGGCCGTGTTTTCGCGTGCCAGTTTGAGGATCGCTTCGCATTCAGTACCGTAATTGCGGCTGAGATATTCCAGAGTATGGTCTGCAAAATCGCTGTTGCCGCTCCTGACATCAGAGATGAAAGTATTCATATCAGGTATGGCGCATCCAGATAAATGATATTTGTCGGTAATGCTTTTTCCCAGTGGGCGGCCAAGCTTTGCGGCTACGGTTAGAAGGCAGTTTTCAGCCAGTCTGCGGCTGGTGGTGTATTTACCGCCCTCAACGGTGATCAGGCCATTTAGACCTTCTACGGCGTTATCATAAATTTCATAGCGGCGCGAGCAGACATACGTCTCTTCTGTCTGATCCTCAACCAGCGGCCTCAGGCCGCCGAAGGTATGCAGGACGTCAGCAAAGCTTAGCGTCCCGTCGCCAAACGAGGCATTGACCTCTGCAATCAGTTCGTCAATGCTTTGCCTTGTTACCTTGTAATCATCAGGATTGCCAGTGAAAGGTTTGTCGGTTGTACCGATTAGTGTATGTCCGCGCCAGGGAACAAGGAAAAAGTGGCGACCAGACGGGGTCATGGAGCCTACCACGTAATTACCTGAAATCATCTTCCTAGCGGTAATGACATGAATGCCTTCCGAGCGGCGCAGCACGCAACTGTTGGAATCCGATTTGGCCAGCCCAAGCATAATATCCGCCCATGGCCCGCCGCAGTTGATGGTTAGGGTACCACTTATCTTGTGCGTGGTGCCTTTTAATAGGTCTTTTACCTGCACGCCGGTAACTTCATGGCGCTCATTGGTGAGAAAGCTATCAACTTTAGTATAGTTGGAAACCAGTGCGCCGTAGGCAACCGCGGACTTGATGAAGGCCAGTGTCAGCCGCTCGGGGAATATGCTGGTACAGTCATAAAAAATTGACGCACCGGTAAGGCCTGCTGTGCGCACATTCGGTTCTCTTTTAAGCACCTCCTGCCTGGAAATGGTTCTGTGCATGGGGATTTTCTTGCTTTTATCCCAGGTGAAATTTTTGTCATAGGAAAGGGCGTCGTACATCAGCATGCCGATCTTTACTACCCATTTGTTATTCCGAAACTGTGTACTGTTGTGCGTCATCAGCGCGGGCTTGGGATAGACAAAATTTGGTGCGATATTTTCAAGCACTCTTCTCTCGCGCAGCGACTCACGCACCAGGCCGATCTCGCCATTGGCGAGGTAGCGCATTCCACCATGGATCATCTTGGAGGTTGCAGCCGAGGTCGCCCAGGAGAAGTCCCTCATTTCCACCAGGGCTACCGTAAGTCCCCTTGTCGCTGCCTCGTAAGCGACCGATGCCCCGGTAATACCACCGCCGACGACGATGACATCAAAATGTTCATTTGTGTAATTCTCGATAAATCGTTTCATTGTTCATTCTCCTTTTCACTGTTTGACTGCCAGATTTGCCTTTACGGCTTGTTCCGCGTACAGGAGCACATCCTGCATAATGCGGCGGGCGGCCTCAGGCTTCCGGTCTTTGATGGCCTCGTAAATATCACTGTGGAATCTGCGAGACTGCTCGATATTGCGCTCATCATTAAAATAAAGCTGTCCTACGTCACGGTGGAGCTGATTGAAGAAGTTGAGCATGATCGTATAGACCAGATTGTGGGTGGCACGGACAATCAAGTGATGGATGATTAAATCCTTCTCCGAGATGCTCATATCTTCCCGGTCGATCACCAGCTTTATTTCAGCCAGTTCCGCGGCCGTCCGCCTTTGAGCCGCCATGGCGGCTATTTCGGGAATGATTGAGAGGCGTGCCTCCATTATATTGAGGAGGGTCTCGTTGTTTGCGTCGAGACTGACGGCAGCCTTGATGAGATCGAGATTGCCGCTTTCCAGGAAGTTTTTAGCATAGACTCCATCGCCGTGACGGATTTCGAGCAGTTCCAGATTTTCGAGCCTGCGTAGTGCCTCGCGCAATGTTGTGCGATTGACATTGAAGGTCTCCGCCATTTCACGCTCAGGGGGCAGCTTGGTGCCAGGTAAAAGAGTACCATTAAGAATCTGCTTCTGGATGATGGCCACAATTTCCTCGTAAAGCCGCGAACGCGCGATTGGCTGGGCAAAGGCAGTATTGAGAGACATGTAGAGGCTCCTCATGATTATGAACAATCATTTTTAAATCATTAATTGGTTCAGTGATCCAACCAATATAAGATTTTCAAGCCAATGTCAAGATAATTCGAAACTTTGGAAAATCACGGGTATGAACCCCAAAGCAAGCTGCGGGGTACTAAACCCTCCGTTGCGCGGGATAATTCGACCAGCAAGCTTCAGTGCACTTTGTTTCTGAAGCTTGGATCTCATTAACTTACCAATTCCGCTGCTTCGCAGCTGACCTCGCGTGACCTTCAGATTATCAGATTATTGCGCTTTCGGAATTTGAGTTTCACAATAATTATTCCTTGATTTTATTCAAAATTCAGCTAGATAATAGACATCGGTGAGAATTATTATCGATTCAAGCTTATTATCTATGGGGGATACTGTGACGGCAATAGCAACTTTTTTAAAGAAAATCCTGTCCACATTTGCACTATTCAAGGAAAGAGGTGATGCACCGCCGACATTTCAGGGAGAATTAAATTATCAATGCAGCAGGCTCATCCCTCTTGCATCAATCCTTATGACTGTTGCGTACATCTCATATATACCATTGGATATGCAGCTTTATCCCCATGAACCTTTACTCATTGCATTAAGAATTGGTTTTTCTATCCTCGGTTTCACAGTATTTATCCTGCATTTGACAAAAAAATTTGAACATCGCAGTTTACTGATACTTACTGTCAGCGGCGTATATTGGGAGATTGCAACAGCGACTATAACAGCTTTGACTAAGGGGGACTCTGTTTATTTCGGCGGATATTTATTTGTAACTACGATGGCCGCTGTTATTCCTCTCAAACGCAGGGCTTCTTTGTCCATACTTTTTTGTTCGCTTGCAACATTTTTGATAGTAGGTTCTGTGCGGGGGATGTCTATAAATTCTGTCCGTGAAATGTACAGTTTTAATAACCTGATAGCGTGTTTTCTGGTGACATCAGTTTTTGTTATATTGATGGATCACGTGCGTTTTAACAACTGGAAAAATTCGCGCAAAATTGTTGATCAAAGAGAGGAACTTAAACTCGACAAGATCAAAATCGACAAACTGCTTTTAAATATACTTCCGGTTTCGGTCGCTAAAGAATTAAAAGAAAACGGTTTTGTCAAACCGGTGTACTATAACAGTGCTACAATTGTATTTACCGATTTTGTCGGCTTCACCAAAATTAGCGAAACATTGACACCGGAAGAGCTTGTTGCCGAACTTGATAAATTGTTTTCCATTTTCGACCATGTAATGGACAAGTATTCGCTGGAAAAATTAAAAACCATTGGCGATTCATATATGTTTGTTGGCGGTGTGCCTATGGCAAGCGATACTCATGCGATGAAATGTGTGTTGGCGGCAATAGAAATACAGGATTCGATGAAACGTGTTAATGATGAAAAAGTTAAAATGGGTAAACCAATTTTTGAACTGAGGATAGGAGTAAATACCGGGCCACTGATGGCTGGTGTTGTCGGTGAGAAAAAATTTGTTTATGATGTCTGGGGTGACGCGGTGAACCTTGCCAGTCGCATGGAGTCTTCAGGTGAAAGAGGTCGCGTGAATATCTCTAATTCAACATATGAGATTGTGAAGAATTATTTTGAAACAGAGGCACGCGGTGAGATCTTTGCCAAGAACAAAGGTGCTGTGGCGATGTATTTTGTAAAAAGACTCCAGTCGGAAATGTCTGCCGATGAAAAAGGCTTTGTCGCCAATGATAGGTTCCGTAGGGTATAAATGTCGTGACATGTTTCTGAACAAATTTTCGAGGAAAGTAATAAGGAAACCCCATCATTTTTTATGTCATTTTTTATTGACAAATGGAGAAATGCTTGCATTATAAAACTATGTTAATGAAAATAAATGAAAATGGTTCTGATTCCAAAAATAAATTTGAATTCCCGATCATAAAAGCCGAATCTAACTGCGGATGCGGCAGTACCGTAAAGTCTGCCCAAAATGCAGTCGCTCCGCTTAATCAACCTTTCGTTAGCGGATCAATACTCACGTCTGCAGGCCTTTTGCCGCAAGTATCATCGACTTTAAGCAGGCTTGATCACTGGGGAACAATCAAAGCGCGTTTCGGCGTATTTCGAATGGATTACAGCGTGTCCCCAGGCCTATACGCTCTGGGCAATCCGCATGATACCTCACCTGTTTTAGTTACCGCCAATTACAAGATGAGCTTTGATCGTTTGCGCAATGCACTTCCTGGACGTGATGCCTGGATTCTGGTTTTAGACACTGACGGTATTAATGTTTGGTGCGCTGCAGGTAAAGGCACTTTTGGCACGGATGAACTCGTCGGAAGAATAAAATCAAGTGGCCTTGCCAATATTGTAAAACACAGGAAATTAATCCTGCCCCAACTGGGCGCGCCGGGAGTGGCAGCACACATTGTAGCGAAGCTCTCGGGATTTAAAGTTAAATATGGCCCGGTACGAGCGGAAGATTTACCGGCTTATCTTGATGCCGGTTCCAAGGCAACCACGCAAATGCGGATAATAACTTTTCCTTTAAAAGAAAGAGCTGTGCTGATCCCCATTGAACTTATGGAAGCACTAAAAGCGTTTCTGATTATCGCACCTGTTTTGTTGATTATCAGTGGCATTATTGGCCCAGCTGGATTCTGGAATAATGCTGGCAGCTACGGTTTTTTTGCTGTTCTGGCAATCCTTTGCGCCATTGTTTCAGGTGCTGTGTTAAGCACATTGCTATTGCCATATCTGCCGGGACGGGCGTTTTCGATTAAGGGTTTATTTATCGGCATGGTCACTTCCCTGACGCTTCTTTATCTGCGGAATATCAACCTGCAAGCATGGCCGGGCAGGATTGAAACCCTGGCATGGCTGCTGATAATTCCGGCAATATCGGCATTTTTAGCGATGAACTTTACCGGGGCATCCACCTACACATCGCTTTCCGGAGTAAAGAAGGAAATGCGCTGGGCGCTGCCTCTGCAGATTGTGGCCATAGTTGTCGGTATTATTACATGGATAGGCGCAGTCCTGATTTCATAGGAGCTAAAGAATGAAAAATTTAATTTACCTTAAAGATGTTGTTACGTTGCAACTAGACGTTGATAAATGAACCGGCTGCGGAATGTGCTTGGATGTTTGCCCTCATGAAGTATTTAAAATGAATAGTTCGCATGCAGTAATTCAGAATCGTGATGCCTGCATGGAATGCGGCGCCTGCAGCCAGAACTGTCCCGCTAATGCTATTTTCGTCCAATCCGGTGTAGGCTGCGCTGCCGCAGTTATAAATTCCATGCTGGGACGCGAAGGAGAATGTTGTTGCGGCCCTGATACCGGCAGCAAAACTGCTGATAAAAAAGGTGGTTGTTGTTAATTGTTTTACTCCCTTTTGAGTATTGACTTTAGCAAACCTTTCTTGTATGAAGGTTTCGGTTTTCTCAAGGGATAGGATGTATGAGTATTTCAATCAGTATCATTTCACCTTCACAATCCAACTTCAGTATAATAGTATGCGGCGATAACGCCGTCTACTTAAATTCAATGCAATTCCATTTTTCAGTTCGTTTCTTGCTGAGACGGAATTAAAGGAGGCAGTTCATCATGGCAAAGACTCAAGTATTTGAAAATCGATCGGCAATTCTAGGAATCAATAGTTTAGGCAGAATTGGCAAATTGTCCCTGTGGCATCATGTTTCAAGAAAATACTTTAAAGAAATTGTTGTCAATCTGGGAAGAGAAGCGGGAACCAGCATGGAGTCCATCGCGCAGGCAATAGAAAAAGACGCTACCTATGGCCTTCTTCACCGATTTCTCCACGGCATAAAAGCCACGCGTGCTATCCAGATCACAGATGAAAAAAACGGTAAAATGTTGATTGATGGTGTGCCAGTTACGATCCTGCGGGAAGCAAGAAACCCGGCAGATATTCCCTGGCGCAAATACGGCGCGGATATCGTTGTTGATTGCACAGGAAAGTTCAAGGATCCAACCATAGCCGCAGGGGAAAAGAATGGATCGCTCCGCGGCCACTTTCAAGGTGGTGCCAGAGTAGTAATCAACTCCGCTCCATTCAAGATAAAGAACAAAGGCCTCGCTGTGCCTGATGATACCGTGACCTTAATTTACGGAATAAATCATACCGCCTACGACCAGAAGAAGCATCAGCTCATTTCCGCCGCTTCCTGTACGACGACGGGCCTTGCTCACATGGTTAAACCACTGCTTGCAAATGAAGAAACCAATACTATTCTTACGGCCTCAATGTCCACCATCCATGCCGTTACTAATACCCAGAGTGTGCTCGATAGCATTCCCAAAGCCGGCGAAAAGGATTTGAGAAAGAACCGTAGCATTCTCAATAACATTATCCTGACCTCAACGAACGCCGCAGAAGCACTGGGACAGGTAATACCGGAAGTAAAAAACATCGGATTTATGGCCGATTCCATCAGAGTCCCCACGAGTACCCTTTCTTTGATTGTTCTGAATGCAACTTTTCAAGCGCGTCATAATAAATCCGGCAGCGCGGCAACACTCGACACTAAAATGGTTAATGAGATTTACCGCAAAGCATCGGAAAGTAATCCGGAACATTTAGTCAAATTCACGATGGAGCAAAATGTTTCTACCGATTTAATTGGAGTAGACGCTGCTGTGATCATTGAAGGTCAATTTAATCACGTTCGAACAGCATTTATTAATGTGGACCTCTCACATATTCCTAACCTGCCTGAAAACCTGCTTGCGATTTTTTCGGAAAAGACAATGAAAGTGCCTGTTGTCCATGCTAAGATTTTCGGCTGGTATGATAACGAGTATGGCAGCTATACAAACAGACTGGGAGATCTGACGGTTTACGTGCACAAAAACATTCTGTAGAAGATCTGTATTTTCTCCCCCTTTTGCTTGTGCCCTTCAGGGTGCAAAGAGGGGGAGAAATATCCCCCTCTATAATTAAAATAAATTCCATTTGACATCTTCGGTTATCAACAGTATCTTGCTTTCAAGAGCAAATAGTAAACACAAAGTCCGTTCTAAAATGTGGGAAAAATGAAAAAATCAAAGAAAACAGAGCTACGTATACTTTTTGCGTGTGGTATCTTCATCCTTGTCGGTGCTTTGGCGGTACTCATTCATTATTCATATACTCCCATTAATCCCTATGGGAACAAAGATGAAATGGTGATCGTTGATATACCGACTGGTTCCAGTTTTGTTAAGGTCACTGAAATTCTTAATAAAGTGGGATTAATAAAAAGCCGTTATTTATTCTATTATCTGGCGTTAACGAAGAGAGCCTTTCGTTCCATCCAGGCCGGCGAATACGAATTCAGCGTAGCCATGACGCCAGGAGAAGTTCTCGATAAACTGGTTAATGGTGATGTTAAGCATTATAGGACAGTGATTCCTGAAGATCTTACTATTAAAGAAATTGCCGAAATTCTGATTAAGGATAGGTTGATCGTTAAAGAAACTTTCCTCGCACTGGCTCATGACCGTAATTTTCTCAACACATTGGGAATTAAGGCAAACTCCATTGAAGGTTATCTTTTTCCGAATACTTATTATTTTGACCATTCGATGAGTACGCGTCAGATTATAAAAATAATGCACAGTGAGTTCTTGAAAAGAGTTACACCGGAAATGGAGAAAAGGGCGAAAGGGCTTGGCCTTGTTGATCTCAACCAATTTGTTACTTTTGCTTCTATTGTGGGCAAAGAATCGGGAAATCAGCCGGAAAAGAAGACGATTTCAGCGGTATTTCACAACAGGCTCAAAATGAGAATGCCCCTGCAGAGTGATCCGACCGCTGTTTACGATTTGGAAGATTTTAGCGGAAAAATTAGAAGGAGTCATTTGAAGAGAAAGTCTCCATACAACACGTATGTAGTCCGTGGCTTGCCGCCAGGGCCAATCGCCAATCCAGGAATTGATTCTTTAAATGCCGCGCTTGACCCCGAGCAAGTTAATTATCTTTATTTTGTTTCTAAAAAAGACGGTACGCACTATTTTTCTGCTTCCCTGGATATGCATAATCAGGCAGCTAAGCAATATCGCGACATCAAATATAAAAAACAATAATGCCTGATTACCTCAATCAAGATGCTTCCCATTTATTAAACCATTGAATTATTAATATATTTTACCTATCAACCAATTGTTTTTTTACCTTAAAGCCAAC
>JBAXON010000043.1:0-16072 GCA_037133255.1 Deltaproteobacteria bacterium | reverse complement strand
GAAAGGCAACAAGGCCGCTGTTCAGACCATGAGTAAAGACTACGTGAAGTCGCGTCAAGTAACCGTTCTCACCATTGCTGACAAAAACGGCAACGTGCTGGGCAGAGGGCACTCGGACAAGGCAGGCGACAGTGTCCTCAATCAGCTCAATGTAAAGAAGTCTCTGGCCGGCCAGTCATCGACAGGCATAGAAGAGGGAACCGTAGTCAAATTTTCTTTAAGGGCGGGGAATCCCATCCGTAAAGGAAACATTGTAATTGGTTCAGTTACCGCGGGCTTTGATCTCTCGTCGGATGCATTTGTAGATGAAGTGAAAAAAAAATACGGTGTTGAATGCACCATATTCCAAGGTGATATAAGAACATCGACTACCATTATGCGGGACGGTAACCGGGTTATCGGCACAAAGATGGATAACCAGCAGGTGATAGAAAAAGTTCTTAAAAAAGGTGAAATGTTTCTGAATGTAAATAAAATAATTGGGAAATCTTACGACGCCGCTTACTGGCCTCTCAAAGATATAGACGGCAAAATTGTAGGCATGTTTTTTGTGGGAAAGGATCGTGAACTGTTGGAACAGACGATGAAAAGTACGATTCTACCCACCCTTCTTGCGGCGTTGATGATTGCTGCCATCATGGTTGCCGCAAGCTTTTTCCTGGTTCGTTCTCTAGTACTGAACCTGAACGAGGCGATCAGTGGGCTTACTACTTCCTACGAGCAAGTATCGGCGGCGGCAACGGAAGTGTCTTCGGCAAGCCAGTCTTTAGCGGAGGGAGCATCCGAACAGGCAGCATCCCTGGAGGAGACATCATCATCCATGGAAGAGATGTCTTCCATGACCAAACAGAATGCCGATAACGCCTCACAGGCAAAAGCGATAATGGGAGATGCCAAGACCATTGTGGAGAGAGTCAGCGGCCATATGGATGAGATGAGTAAGGCCATTATGGAAATTACAAAAACCAGCGAAGAGACCTCCAAGATCATCAAAACCATTGATGAGATTGCTTTCCAGACCAACCTTCTGGCACTCAACGCCGCCGTGGAAGCGGCACGCGCGGGCGAAGCCGGGGCAGGTTTTGCCGTGGTGGCAGACGAGGTCAGAAATCTGGCCATGCGGGCGGCAGAGGCGGCCAAGAATACAAACGACCTCATTGATAATACCATTAAGGCTGTAAAGAGCGGCAGCGAGTTGACCAAAAATACCCAGGAGGCATTCAGGGAAAACATCGCCATTGCCGGGAAAATAGGCCAGTTGATAGATGAAATAGCCACGGCCTCACAGGAACAGGCCAACGGTATCGCTCAGGTAAGCATAGCGCTAAACGAGATGAATGGCCTAACCCAGCAGACGGCAGCCAATGCCGAAGAATCGGCCAGCGCCTCAGAGGAACTAAATGCCCAGGCCGAGCAGATGAAAGTCTTTGTTGCAGATCTGAGTGCGGTTGTGGATGGGTCATTATCCGAGCAGTCAAATACACAAAGTGAGTTTGCCGACCATAAGCAAATGGCTTACGGCAACCAAACGAAGAGGAAAGCGCAAAAAGCCATTGTCGCTCCTCAAAAGCAGGAAAGAGGCACTTTCAGCAGAGCAAAGGGAGTTGACCCGGAAAAGATTATTCCTATGAGAGAGGGGAAATTTCAGGATTTCTAATATGCTGAACGGGGGAAAAGGATACTTTAATGGAAAAAACATCAGGGACAACAGAGAAATTGCTTGAAGAGATTTCCGACTTAAAAAAGAAAATTAGCAAACTGGAAAAAGCGGCATCTCAGTACAAGCAGATGGAAGAAGCGCTGCGGGAGAGCGAATTAAAATATCGTTCTGTCGTCGAATGTTCCAGTGATGCCATTTTCTGTGTAGATGAAAAGGGAGAATATAAATTTACAAATTCTCTATTTGCGTCCACCTTTGGGAAATCCCCGGATTATTTTATCGGGAAAACTTTCTGGGATATTTATCCTAAAGAACATGCCGATAAGCGTTACGAAGTAACAAAAAGAGTTTTTGCCACCGGCAGAAGCGAGTCGGTGGAAGTCGAAGTTCCACTACCTGATAAAACTTTATATTTCTATGCTATAGCCGATCCCATTCACGATGAAAATGGTAAAGTCATATTAAACTTGACTCACGCAATCAACATCACCGAGCGCAAACTGGCGGAGGCCCAAAGCAAAGCGGCGCTAAACTCTCTGCGGGAGAGCGAGCAAAGCCTTGCAGAGGCTCAACACATCGCTCGTATTGGAAGCTGGGACTGGGATATGATTTCCAATACAGTTAAGTGGTCCAAAGAGATGTATCGGGTTTTCGGCATCAGCGCAGACACGTTTGATGGGAAGCCGGAATCTCTGCTGAAAGTGATTCATCCCGATGATGTTGAGCTCTTCACCAATTGCATGAAGGGTAATTTATCAAAAGGTAATCCAACCTCTCTTGAATTCCGCGTCATCCACAAATCCGGTTCGATTCACCATATATTCGCGGCAGGCAGGGTAGAGTTTAACGACTCCGGCAGCCCGATTCGGAATATCGGCACAGCACAAGATATCACCGAACGCAAGCAGGCGGAAGATGCGCTCAGTTTCTCTCTGGAGAAATACCGCGCGCTTGTGGAAAACATCACCGACGTTATCTTTACCGTTGATTTGCAGGGAACATTCACTTTCGTGAGTCCGGCAATTGAAAAAATTTCCGGATACACATCAGGTGAGGTCAAAGGTATGCACTTCTCCAGCTTTATCCATCCGGACGATCTGAACGGGTTGGCTGAAGCATTCACGAAAACGGTTTCCGGCATCAGGGCCGCGCATAAATTTCGGGTCTTGGACAAGGCGGGGGCAGTGCGGTGGGTTGTTACAAGAAGCAGGCTCGTTGCTGAAAGCGGAGCACCGCCGGTCATCACCGGCGTCATGGCGGACATCACCGAGCACAGGCAGGCAGATGACGCGTTACGGGAGAGCGAAGAAAAGTTCTCTAAAGCTTTTAAAACCTCGCCTTATGCCATCACCATCACACGCCCGGAAGACGGCAAAATCATCGAAGTCAACGATGCCTTTACCTTGATGACCGGGTTTACCCGGGAAGAAGCCATATCAAACTCGACGGTTGGTCTGAAACTGTGGGTAAGTGATGAAGATCGAAAATTCGTTGTGGCCTCTCTTAGCAAAGGTCAGGCTGTCGTGGGCAAGGAGTTACGGTTCAGGACAAAAAGCGGTAAGATCATCACAGGTTTATTTTCCGCCCAGCTGATAAAGGTGGGCATCGAGACATGCATTCTGTCCAGCATAGATGACATCACCGAGCGAAAGCAGGTCGAGGAGGATAGGTCCAAACTCGAAGCCCAGCTCTTCCAATCTCAAAAGATGGAAGCCATCGGCACACTGGCTGGGGGCATTGCCCATGACTTCAACAATATCCTGGCAGTCATTATCGGCTATACGGAACTGGCGATGGATAAAAATCAAAAAGGAAACAAGGACAAGTATCTGCAAGAAACGCTGCATGGCGCCGAACGAGCGAAGAACCTGGTCAAACAAATACTTGCCTTCAGCCGACATGACAACAACGAGAAGAAGCCTCTGGATATTAAAGTACTACTGAAAGAAGCCGCCAAATTCCTCCGGGCATCTATCCCGACCACAGTTGAGATCGACCTGCATGTAGCAGATGAATCCTGCAACATTATGGCCGATCCCACACAAATGCATCAGGTCATCATGAATTTATGCACCAATGCCGCCCATGCCATGAAGCATGCAGGAGGTACCCTGAAGATTGAACTGGCCAACATAGAGCTAGCCCAAGACGAAATCCCTTATCATCCAGAGCTAAAACCGGGACATTACGTCAAGCTGACAGTCAGCGATACGGGGCACGGCATTGATCCGGATAATATCCAGCGCGTCTTTGATCCTTTTTTCACAACTAAAACAAAAGATGAGGGAACGGGTCTTGGCCTGTCGGTAGTCTATGGCATTGTCAAGAGCCATGACGGTGTGATCACCGTCTATAGTGAGAAGGAAAAAGGGGCGGCCTTCCATGTCTATCTGCCCAGGATCATCCAAACAGAGGCAATGGAAATGGATGCAGGCAAATCTGTTATCGGCGGAACGGAACGGATTCTCTTTGTGGATGATGAACCGACACTTGTTGATATTGGCCTGCGCATGCTTTTTTGCCTGGGGTACCAGGCAGCTGGCGCTACAAGCAGCATAGAGGCGCTGGATATATTTCGCGCTGACCCGCAGCGCTTCGATTTAGTCATCACGGACATGACTTTGCCGAAAATGACCGGTATTGATCTGTCCCGAAAGCTTTTGCAGATCCGCCCGGGCATCCCGATAATCCTGTGTTCAGGAATTCGGGAACCCGACACGGAAGCGCAGGCCAAGTCTCTGGGAATCAAAGCCTATCTTACAAAACCACTGACAAGGAGAGAACTTGCCGGGGTAATGAGGAAGGTGCTGGATGGGGGATGAAAGCAACTTGGTATAAGAATTAGGAAAAGAGGAATATATCTTGGGAAGTTTAAACGAAGGAATATCGACAAGAGCTATGACCGATCTGGAATTTTACCGGTTTGGCGAATTTATTCAAGAGCAGTGCGGCATCAAAATGCCCCTGGCCAAGAAAACCATGCTGCAAGGACGCCTGCAAAAGCGCCTGCGCTTTTTGGGGATTGATTCCTATTCGGTTTATGCTGATTACGTCTTCAGCGCAAAGGGGAAAGAAGAAGAACTCTTCCAAATGATAGATGCCGTAACTACAAACAAGACCGACTTTTTCCGGGAATCAAAACATTTTGATTATCTGCGCGATGTAGTTCTGCCGGAACTAAAGAGTGAAACTAAAAAAACCGGTTGGAAAAAAATGAAGGGTTGGTCGGCCGGATGTTCCACAGGAGAGGAACCTTACACTTTGGCTATGGTCTTAAGTAACTTTGCCGAAAATAATCCTTCCTTTCATTTTTCGATTCTCGCAACTGATATTTCCACAAAGGTATTAGGGCTCGCCAAAACGGCTATCTATCAGGAAGAGAAAATAGAGCCGATCCCCATGGAATTCAGAAAAAAATATCTCCTGCGCAGCCCGAGCAAGCCGATTATGAGAATAGTGCCTGAATTGAGATCTTGCATGAATTTTATGCGGCTTAATTTTATGGATACAGATTATCGGTTGCAGGAGATGATGGATATAGTTTTTTGCCGTAATGTAATTATCTATTTTGATCGGGAAACGCAAGAGAACATTCTGAATCGGATTTGCAGGTATTTGGTTCCGGGCGGTTACCTGTTTATGGGACATTCGGAAACTCTCAATGGAATGGATTTGCCCCTGAGGCAAATTTCATCATCGATATACAGAAGGAAATAGAGGGCACCGTATTTATGGGTAAAAATAAAATCCGCGTATTAGTTGTTGATGACTCCGCTGTAGTTCGTCAAACGCTGATAGAGATTATCAATTCCGATCCGGAGTTGGAGGTTATGTCCTCCGCTGCTGATCCTTTTATAGCCGCAGAAAGAATACGAGAAGAAGTACCGGATGTTATTACACTGGATGTAGAAATGCCGCGAATGGATGGAATTACCTTCCTGCAAAAAATCATGAGCCAGCATCCCATTCCTGTTGTTATCTGTTCTTCTCTGGTTGAAGATAGTTCGGGTACGGCAATGAAGGCGCTGGAATATGGCGCAGTGGAGATTATCCAAAAACCGCGTATCGGGACAAAACAATTTTTAGAAGAATCAAAAATAAGAATATGTGACGCGATAAAGGCCGCGGCCATAGCGCGGGTAAGACCTATATCGAAATCCCACCAGGTTTCTCCAAAGCTTACGGCCGACGCAATAATGCCCAAGCCCAGAAACAATGCCATGGTCGAGACAACAGATAAAGTTATCGTTGTCGGAGCTTCCACCGGTGGAACTGAAGCCATTAAGGTCTTTCTGGAAAAGATGCCCGCGGACGCGCCGGGAATTGTCATCGTCCAGCACATGCCCGAGCACTTTACAAAATCATTTGCCGACAGGCTCGATACTCTTTGCAAGGTTTCCGTAAAAGAAGCACAAGATAACGACACGGTAATGACCGGAAGAGCGCTTATCGCACCGGGTAATTTCCATACTTTGCTTAAACGCAGTGGCGCCCGATATTATGTTGAAATAAAAGAAGGACCTCTTGTTTCGCGTCATCGCCCTTCGGTAGATGTTTTGTTTCGTTCAGCAGCCAGGTATGCCGGAGGAAACGCGGTAGGGGTAATAATGACAGGAATGGGTGATGATGGAGCCAAAGGAATGATGGAGATGAAAGAAGCCGGTGCTTATACTATAGCTCAGGATGAGGCATCCTGTATTGTTTTTGGTATGCCCCAGGAAGCCATCAAGCTGGGGGCAGTGGCAAAAATTCATCCCCTGGAAGATATAGCCGGCGCGGTTCTGCGAAATTGCAAAGGGTAAGACAGGTAAAGGAAAACCATGAAATTGATGCCGAGAAATTTTAGATTAAAGGTAGTAGCCGACGAGCTTAATCCTAATGTAAATATTCTAAGCGAGTTAATCGGTTCTACCGAAAATGAATTTTTATTCGTCGGAGAGAAGCTGCTGGATTTTCATCAAAGAGCAAGTGATGTCGCCTCTATGACCACGGAAGCAGTTAAGCACATTGCGGGCAAGGAGATGGGTTCAATTATTGAAAACTTCAAAATTGTTCTGGCAATGGCCGAAAGCCTAAACGGAGGCTTTGCTACGGAAAAGGATATTCTTAAGTCTATCCTTACAGATTTTTCACAAATTCGTTCTCCGCTTATTGGATTTGAGAAAGTTGTCCGCAACCTGAACATCCTTTGCAATTTTATAAAAATTGAAATTGCGTGCCTGGGGAGATCAGATACAGGATTCAATACCCTTGCCGATGATGTGCGGCGCATTGCTTACGACATTGGAACAAAGACAGCAAATTTAGTTTTAAAAACTGATTCCCTGTCACCATTGATCACAGAAAATCTTTTCCTGGTGGATAATTTGGGATCGAAAAATGAAGATCAGGCAAAGATCATTTTGCAAAACATAGTTAAGAATATAAGGATGCTTACTGAAAAAACAAATCTGTCCGCCAATTCGATGAAAGAAGTAGCTGAAACATGGGAAAAAATATCGGGCAATATGGCAGAAGTAGTGGAGTCAATGCAATTTCATGACATTACGCGTCAACGTTTTGAACACGCCCACGATGCATTAAAAGAATTACCACAAAAGATTTACAATAACAGAAAAGAGGGAAGGGGCTGGTACAAACTTTACCATCTTTTCAAAAACAATTCGGATAACGGTAACGGAACTTCAAAAAGTAAATATGAAGAAGTGGATTTAATTGCTGATACATGTGATTTGCAATCAGCTCAACTGCGGCATGCCCGGGACGCCTTTGTAGCGGCAGTCGTTCGCATTTTAGAGAGCTTAAATAATATTGCCGGTCATGCCGGTTCCATGTCCACAGAGATTTATGAAATCACCGGCAGCGGCAATGATAGAAAAGGCTCATTTATTTTAGAACTGGAGCAGGATATTGGCTATCTTGAGGATTGTATTACTGAGTGTATGCAGCTAAACAAGGATTTATCCGAGGCTATGCTGAAAGCCGCAAAAACAGCATCAGGCATGTCTGTCTTCATGAAAGAAATGGAAAAGCTGAGCATAGAAATGCAGGTATTGGCATTAAATGCCCGTGTTCATGCGGCGCATCTTGGAGATTCAGGCGCAACGTTAGGAGTGCTGGCTGATGCCATTCACTCATTGGCCACCGAAACGACTACGCAGGTAGGCTTCATTTCATTGAAGCTAAAAGACGTTGTATCTAATGCTGAAAATCTGGCGACAAAAGCCAATTCCGAGAATTTAATCGTTCAAGAAAAAGCCGCCAAAATCAAAGATAACCTGGAGCAGATTATCGAACCGATTAAAAAGATAGATGATGAAATTAATTTGCTATTGCCGCGCATTGATCAAGCGGGAAAAATGCTGGCAGATGATATTGGGCAATTGACAGCTAGCGTTACTATCCATAATAGAGTTGGTGAAAATATAGAAAATATTGTTTTATGCTTGAGTAATATTTCGGGAAAGGTGAAACCTGACAAAACAACTTCGCGTAGAAGGGATGACCATCTTGAGGATTTAGCAAAACGTTATACAATGAATTCTGAACGCGAAACTCATCTTGGTTCGTCGAAGCCCGTCCCCTCAGAAATGCCTCTGAAGGTAGCCGCCCCCTCAGTCGAACTGCCGGCAGAGACACTACCTACCGGCACTTCCCACAGCAAAGAAGATGATTTAGGTGATAATGTGGATTTGTTTTAGCGTTCCCTAATCCTTGTACATCGACTCAATCAACTCACCGAACTGCGCATTGATGGATTTTCGCTTAACCTTCATGGTCGGCGTTACTTCACCATCTTCGGTATAGAGTTTCTTGTCAATAATCTTGAATTTACGAATATTCTCCACACGCGCCACCTGCTTATTGACCTTGTCGATTTCTTCCGCAATGAGGGCGATGATCTCTTCGGCCCGAGTCATAGTGGCATAAGTTGTATATTGAACTTTTTTGTCCTGCGCATATTTAGTGACATTCTCCTCATCAATAACAATGAGCGCCGACAGGAATTTCCGGCCATCGCCGATGACAACGGAATCGTTAATGTAAGGTGAAAATTTCAGCAGATTCTCCAGATACTGCGGAGCGACGTTTTTACCGCCCGCGGTGATAATCAAATCCTTTTTCCGGTCTGTCAGTTTGAGGTATCCGTCATCATCAATCAAACCGACATCGCCTGTGTACATCCAGCCGTCAATAAGAACTTCTTTGGTCTGCTCATCATCTTTGTAATAGCCCTTGAAAATTCCTTTATGCTTTACAAGAATCTCGCCGTCTTCAGCGATCTTGACCTCGGTTTCCGGCAAAGCCTTGCCGACCGTTCCTACTTTATAATCAACTTCGCTCGACATGTGAGTTATGCCCGTCGTTTCGGTCATACCGTAACCTTCACGAATGGGAATACCGATACTCTGGAAAAACTTTAAGATTTCGTGCGAAATGGGCGCGGCACCGGAAACACCTAAGCGCACCTTGTCAAAACCGAGGCGCTCTTTGAGTTTCCGAAAGACAACAAAGTAAGCCAGATGATAGGCCAAATAAAGTGGAAAGGGAACAGGCTTTCTGGCCAGCGCTTTGTTGTTGTATTGTGTTCCTATCTTTACAGCAATCTTGTAAAGTTGTCTTTTAAGCCATGTGGCATCTGCCATTTTCAGGACTATCCCGGAGTAGTATTTCTCCCATATTCTGGGGACGGCGTGAAACATGGTAGGCGATACTTCTCGCATATCCGCCATGACCGTATCGGTATTTTCCGTAAAGTTGACGATGTGTCCGATTGTTAGATGAAACATGATATCAAAAATCTGTTCATAAACATGGTTAAGCGGCAGAAAGGAGATAGTCTCGTCCCTATTAGTTGCGGGCATAACTTGCTGCGCCGTACGGCCGACCCATAGATAGCCCTCATGGGCAAGCAATGCTCCTTTGGGCGGTCCTGTCGTACCTGATGTATAAATAATGCCGGCAATGTCCTGTGGCTGTGCTTGTTCGCTTAGTTGCTTAAATAGCGCGGGATTTTTAAGATCTTCTTCTTTACCCAGATCCAGCAGTTGCTGAAAGCTCATCAGCATCGGGTCTTCGTAATGCTTGAGGCCTTCCATCTCCCAGACGATAAGCTTGCGCAACTTCGGGGTTTTATCCCGAAAAACGAGCGCCTTGTCCAGCTGCTCTTCATCTTCACAGATATAGACTACCGCGTCCGAGTGACCTACCACGTACTCGCATTCCACCACCGGATTTGTCGTATAGACACCAACCCATGCTCCGCCGGCGCAGACAATGCCGAGGGCAGAGTAGAGCCACTCCGGCCTGTTTTCACCGATGATTGCCACATGCTCTCCATATTTCACACCTAGTGCATGGAGGCCAAGGGCGACATGTTTGACGTTTTCCAGATAATCGGCCCAGGTAATATCCTGCCAGATACCAAAATCCTTTTTTCTCATCGCAATACGGTTGGGCTGTTTTTCTGCAATGCTTAACAACGCTTTGGGCAACGTATTAATTGCCATTGACTCCCCCTTATGCTCTTCAATTGACAGAAACGGTTGATAAAATATCTTCATGCCGTAAACAGGCAAGACTAACGAAATCGAACTTTTCTTCGATAGCGCTTGTATCCCTTAACAGACTGTTCCGTGGCGATACCCAGGTAAAATTCCTTGATATCCTGATCCTCCCTTAATACCTCTGGCTTATCGGCGCGGACGATTCTGCCGTTTTCCAGCAGATAGGCAAAATGGGAATACTTGAGTGCCATGTTGACGTTTTGTTCCACAAGTAAGATGGTAACACCATCCTTCTCGTTAATGTTCTTTATAATGCCGAATATTTCTTTTGTCAAAAGCGGGGAAAGTCCAAGCGATGGCTCATCGAGCATGAGCAGCCTGGGACGGCTCATTAGTGCCCTTCCAATGGCCAGCATCTGCTGTTCACCGCCGCTCATCAATCCCGCCTGCTGGTTACTTCTTTGTTTCAAAATGGGGAAATGGGTAAAGACATTTTCCAGATCGCTCTGAATGCCTTTTTTGTCATTTCGAGTATAGGCGCCGATGTGAATATTTTCCAAAACGGTGAGTTCGGGAAATACTTCCCTGCCTTCCGGCACGTAGCCTATGCCCATTTTCACGATGTCGGAGGTATCTTTCCGGTCAATGCGCTGCCCCATAAATTCTATGGTGCCTTTTTCCGGTTGCTGCTCTTTGAGATCATAGAACAGGCGCATAATTGTTTTGAGGATGGTTGTTTTCCCCGCACCGTTGGAACCGAGCAACGCAACAACGTCTCCTTTGCTGATCTCGAAGGAAATGCCATGTAGCGCGCGGATCAGATCGTACCAGGTTTCTATATTTTTCACCTTAAGCATCAGATGATTTCCTCCTCTCCGAGGTAGGCTTTTATTACTTCGGGGTGACGCTGCACTTCCTGTGGCAATCCCAGAACTATTTTTTGCCCCTGGCCCATGGCAAAAACACGATCAGAAATTCCCATAATCATATTCATATCATGCTCAATTAACAGAATCGTTACATTATAGTCTTCCCGAATATCCTTAATCCAGATGGTGAGATCGTCTTTTTCCTCTGTATTCATCCCGGCCGATGGTTCGTCCAGCAGCATTACCTTCGGCTCCAACGCCAGCGCCCTTCCTACTTCGACAAGTTTTCGTTTGCCATAGGCTAGAGAGCCGACAAATTGATCGCGTACAGATTGCAGCTCGAGAAAATCGATAATCTGCTCCACCTTTTCGCGGTGCGCTATTTCCTCGCGGGCGGCCTTGGATCTTTTGCCAAACATAAAAGCGCCGCCAAAGATACCGGTCTTCATAAAAATATGCCGGCCGAGCATGAGGTTATCCATTACAGTGGCATTGGCAAACAACTCAATATTCTGAAAGGTCCGCGCGATTCCCTTTTTGGCGATCCGATCGGGGGTTTTCCCCACCATGTTCTCGCCCTCCAGCTTAACAAACCCCGCATCTGGCTTATAAATGCCGCTAATCAGGTTAAAGATTGTTGTTTTTCCCGAACCGTTGGGGCCGATGATGGAAAAAATCTCATTCTTCTCAACGCTGAAACTTACATTATTTACAGCTTTTAAACCACCAAAGCTAATACTCAAATTTTCGATACTGAAATAGCCCATGGAACATCTTCCTCTTTCCGCGCTATCGGCAATCAATTCAAAGTGCAGGGAGCGGACGAGGGCGCCTTGCGCCCCCGCCGCACCCCAATGCGATTTTAATGTTTATCTCTGCTTATTTCGTTTTCTGTCCACTTCTGAAGCGTAATAATTTCTCCCTTGGGACCGCACTGCCAGATCTGAATAGCCTTGGGGCCCATGTGATTGGTTGCCGTCCATGTTACTTTCGGGCCGACTCCCTGGAAATTTTTAATCTTATTGAGTTCATCCTGAACTGCCTTTGTGCTTAAATTCTTGCCGACTTTCTTAAGAACATAAACCATTGGTTCTGCCACAACAACACCGGCCATGTAGAATATGGACCACCGATCGGTCGGTGCAGCATACTTTTTCATCGCCTCGGTATATTTTTTTGTCAGGGCATTATCGGCATTTGGCACCTGTGTGAAGGCACTGGTGATAACACCTTCTTTGGCCCATAAACCGTCAGTGATCTTATTCATAAGGTCAAAGTCCGACAGATTGTAGGAATGCATCCACTGTGTCTTGAAGCCTGCGGAAACGGCTGTTTTCAAGGCGATAGCTGCCTGTGTGGGAGCCACATAGGCGATAACTGCTTCCGCACCTGATGCCTTGAGCTTCTGTATCTGCGAAGAGAGATCCTTTTCAATAGGTTCAACAGGAACTGCCGCCACTAATTCCATTTTGTATTTAGCAAATCGGTATTTAATCGAATCAAGGGCATCAATTCCATAACCGTCATTCTGGTAGAAAACGGCGATTTTTTTAAACTTCTTTTTTTCTACGGCGAACTTCGCAATCACGCTCGCATCATTTTCATAGCTTGGCCACATATTCCAGATATAGGGGTTAAGCGGCTTGAAGAATACGGTCGCACCTGTAGTGGGGCTGATCCAGATTATTTCTTTTTCCCGCAAATAGCCCTGTACAGCCGAACCACAAGCCGTGCTGACTCCGCCGACAAAGGCGAATATTCCATATTTTTCAACCAATTCCTTCACGCCTGCCACTGTCTGGGAAGGATTATACTGATCGTCACGGATAAAGTATTTGATCTGTCTTCCGGCAATCCCTCCTTCAGCGTTGACAATATCAAAAACAAGCTTACTGCCACGAGCGACACTACCCCATGCTGCAGCAGGCCCTGATTGCGGACCCCACTGGGCGATGCGGATTTCTTTTGCATCGAATCCCGTTTCCTCTTTGGCTTGCCCGTCATAGGCAAACACAAAAAACGCAAACATCGAAATCAAAACTACACTCAGTATTTTTCTTAAATCCATTCCTTTTCTCCTCTTTTTTATTTGATACCCTAAATTGTGCGATTGTTTAACTTACAAATGTCCTTGATAAAGACATCCTCACCTCATACTCAATGAATTTAACTTTTATACCACTTTCCATCTTCTTTAAAAAAAATGAAGCCGATATTGACTTCCGACTGGTATTTGGTGACAGCATGCAAAAGTGTTACATCCACCTCAACTTCCGCTATTTTTTCTACAGAGGATTTGGTCAACCGTTTTTCATTATTTTTTATGTATGTAATGGCGATAATACTGTACTTAACAAGATGCTGCTGCTCTGAGCTCGTCTCCGCCAGGTACTGTTCATAGCTGGTTGTCCGTACATAGTCAGAAGAAGGCGCAAAGCAGGCATAAACCGCGGGGTAATCTCTGCGGACTTCAGCATCAAAATAATTTATGGCTGCCTGCATGACGGCTTCGGCATCCGGATCATTTTGCGCACCGCTTATTGCAGGCTCAGGAGTTGAAAAAACTATCAATGCAAACAAAACCAAATAACCCGCTACAGATAACAATACCTTTATATTTTTCTTATGATGCTTTCTTCCCATCATTAATTATACCTTCTTGACATAGTGTTTGGCAAAAAGTCCACTGGGGCGGACGCAGAGAACTAAAACGATCACGACAAAAGCCGTAATCGGCTTCCACGCCGGCCAGGCGTAGCCGAAAAAATTTTCCAGAAGTCCCATTATCAATCCACCGATCAGGACTCCGGGGATGCTCATCAGTCCGCCCAAAACTGCAGCCGCAAAGGCGCGGAGAAACGGATCCATCATGAACTGAGGATCAAGAACGGCCTTGGCAGCCAGGAGCGTTGAGGCAATGAGGCCGATTACCGAACTGAAGGCCCAGGCAAAGGCAAAGACATGATCCGTTTGGATCCCCATTATTTTAGCGGCGTGCTTATTTTGTTGAGTAGCCCTCATGGCCGTCCCCAGTTTTGTGTGTTTAAAGAAAAAATAGAGGGAAGTCATAATCACGGCGGCACTAATGAAAACCGCCATGGCCCACTCGCTGACAATGAAGCCGCTAATCGGCTCATAGGTCACCTTGTAGGAAAAGGGGGGATAAAATGCCTGCTGCTCGGCACCCCACTTCCAGCTTGCCAATCCCATCAGGAGCATCTCTACTCCCAGAGTAATAACGATGAGGCCCAAAAGTGTGGGATTCTTGGCAGGGCGCAAAAAGATATATTCAACTACTACCCCCAAAATGGCGGCAAAGCACAACGCCATTAAAAAGGCAAGCCAGAAGGGGAGATTGTAAAATGTCAGCATGTGGAAAACAATATAAGTGGAAAACATAGCCATTTCGCCCGCACCGAAATTTATTACTTCCGATGTCTTGTAGATGATGACCACCGCAAGCCCGAAAAGGCCGTAGCAAGCCCCCATGGCCAAACCTTCAATTAACAACTGTCCTACCGGCATATCTCCCCCTTCATTGTATGTAGCTCCTTAAAAAGGCCATGTCTTCCAGTATTTCTTAATCCGAATCCATGCCCCGAATATTCCCAAAGGCTCAAATAACATAATACCGATCATTACCAGGCCAAGCGCTATAGCGCTCATATTATCAAGGCCGGTAATAGTCAGCCATCGCTCTGAGATTGTAACCAGAAAGCTGCCTATATAAGGCACTTCCCGGACGTTCTTGAAAAGCGCGTACATCAGATAGGTTATGAAGGCCGCGCCCGTTATAGAGCCCATGACTGAACCAAGCCCGCCGACAACGATCATAACAAGAAAGTAAATGGAAAGTAGCATATTGAACGTGAAGGGATCGAAATAACCGAGAACAAATGCAAAGAGCCCTCCGGCAATTCCGGCGTAAAAAGCGCTTACGGCAAAGGATAGTGTCTTGTATATTGTCAGATTGATGCCGATGACTTCAGCGGCAATGTCACTATCCCGAATAGCAACAAAGGCACGACCGGCCTTGGTCTTTAAAATATTAATAGCGCCCAGAACCATAAGTATCGTAAAGATCAGAATAAGGTAGTATTTACTAGCATCTGTCTTTAAAACCAAGCTCCATCCCAGCTGCGGTATTCCGATATCCAGAGCGGGAGCGAAAAGTCCGGCTCTGCCGCCGAAAACATCCGAATGGCCAATTATATGCATGATAGCCAGCCCAAAGGCAAGCGTTGCAATTGTCAGATAGGGGCCTTCCAGCCTCAAGGCCGGCAATCCCAGAATAAAACCGAAAAAGGCAGAGATAAAAGCGGCTATGATGATTGCGGGGAAAAAAGGCAACTGCAGTTTAGTCATTAGAAAAACCGTCGCATAGGCACCGATGGCAAAAAATCCTGCATGCCCGAGCGATATTTGACCGGTGGATCCGACCAGGATATTGAGTCCCACGGCAAGAATGACGTGAACCAACATAAGATTGAAGAGGTAAAGCCAGTAGTTGGAAGCAAAAAGAGGTATCGTAAAGAGCACGACCATAAGACTGATTGTCCAGAAAATAATCACGCCGCTCTTAAAAAGCTCAATATCCTCATAATACTCACGCTTCATATCCATCGGCCACATCTCATAGAAATTGCAAGACTAAAAATTATTGAATCATATAAAAAGCCACCGATGTGGCTTACAGCATCCCCCGTTTATACTAGAACTATCAGGCACTTGCTCTGAACCACGCATTTGCCGCTTGTCCATGGCCCCGATAGTGATATAAATGAACACTTCACCATGGTAAAGAACTACACTATGCGACTTCCCCCTGTCAAGAAAAAAAGCCGGTAAATAAGATGAAATGAAATTTATTTAAAGCGCCTTTTTGTATGTGTCTTTTTGTATGTTGACACATACGCATATTTAAAGTTAAAAGGACACTAGGTTTTCCCAAGGAAGTGCCAAGGTCACTGGTGGGCCTCCTGGACTTCAAATCCAGTGTGGGGTGCTAGAACCATCCCGGGTGGGTTCGATTCCCA
>JBAXON010000042.1:0-16310 GCA_037133255.1 Deltaproteobacteria bacterium | reverse complement strand
ATAAAGTTTCCCCTGCCTGAACATTATTGCAGAAGCATCCTTCCTTTCGATAAAGCGAATCGCCGCGCCATATTCTTCATCGTTTAGCTCTCCTGCAGGCGGAATTTCAGTATGATTGACAACTTTCGCCAGCCAGCGGTGAAGCCTTTCACCGCGCATAATACCAGCCTTAATATAGGCAGATATAAGCGTCGGATCAATCTCTCCATACTTATCAGGTTCATCTTTATGCTTTTCGGGGACATCAAATATTGTTATGGTTTCAGCCTCTTTTATCGGGCCGGATGATGCGCAAATTTCCTTTTTAAAGCCATCAGGCGCAAATCGCGAAAATGTATTTAGCACTGCCTGATGGACAGGTTTGTATTTTTCATCCTTTTTTGTCGGCAGGAAAATCGTCAGTGTTTGTACCGCCCTTGTCGCGGCAACGTAGAAAACATTGGCCTTCTCGCGGCGCATCCGCGTCAGATTTGCTTCACGATTTCTCGCAATATCCCGGGCAATTGCGGAATTGCTGGCTTCTAGGAATTTAAATTCACTACTTGTAAATTGCACATGACATTTCTCCGCGTCCAGATAGAATGGCGATTCTTTTTCGTCTTCATTCCAGAAGACAAAAACATACTTAAACTGAAGCCCTTTCGTCCCGTGGATAGTATCAACCTTTATACTTTCTCTGTCCTCGGCCTCCGGCACTCTCACACTAAACCGCATTTTGAACATCCGCAAAAGAAAATTATCCACATCAACACCACCTTCACTGAAGTATGCCTGCGCCTCATCCTGCCAAATATTCAGCATATTTGCCGATAGCTTCCCGCGCAGAAGTTCAATTGCGTAACTTACCGCCATAATCCCGAAAGGCTGTGGGAATTTTTGGGCAAACTCAGTTTTGATGGTTTCTGTATTCCCGAATATCTCGCTCCACAGCGGTGACTTTGCCGCTATTTTAGTGAATTGTGTATTCTCATCTTGAGAAAGAACGCTGGCAATAAAAAGCATTACCGCGACACCATCACCCGTCGAAAGAATCTGTCTGCCTTTGACCTCTGAAACACCAATTTTTTCTTTTGAAAGTTCAGATGCTATCTTTTGAACATGGTTATTGGTAGCCGTCAGCACCGCCATATCACCCCACGAACAGCCATACTCCAGCTTTTTTACTTTCAGAACTTCAAGTATAGCAGGATAGAAATTCTCTTCCGAATTCCCCTCTTTTTCAAGCTCGACAAGGCTCACCTCTGTCACGCCATCAAATTCTTTAATTTTTTCCGGAGGCTTCTGTGTCTCTTTTTTTTCTTTACCGGCAAAAAGGTTTTCTACAAGTTCATTATAAAAAGAAATAAGAAGCGGTGTGCTTCGAAAGTTGTATAAAAGCGAGCTTTCAGTTATCGCGCCACTTTCTATATAGTTGCCAATCGCATCTTCCAGCGCGTCGCGGTTTGCGCCACGCCATCCGTATATCATCTGTTTCCAATCCCCCACAGCAAAGAAAGATCTTTCACCGCGTTCGCCATGACCGGATAAAATCTCGTCAATTAGTGGAAACAGGATTGCAATATCGCCCGTAGAGGTATCCTGAAACTCGTCAATCAAAAGATGCTCTGTGCGATCCAGCCCAAGGGAGAAGTAATTGCTCATCAGCTTCGGCCTTTCGCCAGGTTCGCTGCCGTCCAGAGCTAGGAGATGCTTGCGTACATCGGAGAAAAATATCAACCCCTTTTCCTTCTTCACATCATCTGCCGCTTTAAGATATATCTCGCAAAGAAACGCGACGGCAAGCTCCCGAAGCAGTGCCTTGTTTATTGACAGCTTCTCGGCAGTCTTTCTGTAATCCTTGAAAATATTGTTAAGATCAGAGTACGGGCTCTTATCCCACACTATGCTCTTACCGAGGCTCGTATAATCTCCCAGATCAGAATGGGTGGCGACTGTCTTTGAAATAAAATTATCGTAATCAGACAGTGTATTTATAACCCTGTTGCGAACATGACCGGCAGGGAACTGTTCCGACAAATTATTTGCCTTTTCGCTGAGCGCACCGAGCATCCTGGTTAATTTGACATTCTCCTTCATAATATTATCAAGGTCTTCGAGCCTGTCCATATCCTCAATACAGCGCGCGATAGTTTGTTCATCGGCAAGTGGACCCCACAAAGTATCAATGTCTGTTCTCAATAGCCTGGCTGCCACTATCAGCTTATTTCCTTTGCCGCTTTGCATTACTCTGTTCCGGAAAAGGTTTTCTATCTCACCTGCTAATTCCATCTGTACCTTTTCGTCCGCAAGCTTTGGCGCATAACCGGATGCCGCAAAAAGCCTGTAAAAAAATGAATCAATCGTTGCATAACCGACGCGACCCGCCTCCATAACAAGCCCCAATCTATCCAATAGGAGCATGTCTGTTTTTGAAGCTATATTATCCATGATACGGAAGCGCATCTCCGCAGTGGCTGCACGGGTAAATGTAAGGGCGGAGATGAATTTGCCCTTGGTAGATATCCGGTTAAACACCTCTTCGGTGAGTCTTGTTGTTTTTCCCGAACCTGCCGATGCTTTCAGAAGAATACTTTGCATTAGTTATTCCCCCTTATAGCCTTATAATAATTTTCTCTTCCGCATAAGGCCTGAAACAGGCAGTACTGGCACTCCTGACAATCCCAATCAGGAAGCAGTTCTTCGCCATCAATGATTTCATCAAGACGCTCCTTAATTGCCAGCATAAGCTCATCGCTCGTAACATCCATATCCTGTGGAAGCGCCATAACCCGGTCTTTTGATGATTCTTTCAGAAAATAAAAACAAGCGCCTTCCACTCCTTTATTAAAGTGCTGATAAATAATAAGCTGAGCTACTGGGTGCAAAACACCTTTTTCTTTAAAACGCTCAAGTAAGCGCGTTCTTCCTGATATTGTAGCTGCTTTTATTTTTTGAATACTTGAAATCAATAACTTCAGTGCGACCCGATATGTTTGCCAGCCTGTCTGTCCGCCCGGTTATCTTATAACACCCGGCGATCGTGCCGCTGAATTTTTCCTCGCACGATATCGCATTATCTGCAAAGACTAAGCCCTCACCTGATTCCTGCTCGTCTGCATATATTTCCTGCAATAAGATTTTTGCGTTAAGCATATAGATATTTATGCCCTCAATATCTCTAACCTCCGCGTTTTCATCACTTACCCATAGCTCATCAAAAAGTTTCTCCCATTTATCCAGCATATCTTTTCTGCCAGTCGAAAGTTGTTGAAGAAATTTGTGAACAAAACTGCCCATTTGCATATTTATTTTTTCATCATCATCCATAAACAAAGGGGGTTTAATTCGAAGTATATATTGATGGTAGAACAAAAAAGGGCACGCCAGAATCTTGACAAGACTTGAAAATGAATATGTAAAATCTTTAAGCCTGTTTCTTAGCTCATCATCTGTTTTTATCGCAGGCACTTCAGCGTCTCGCCCTTCTGGCAGCGATTCTTTAAATGATACTGACGTGATTGCTTTTCCAAATTCCTGCGAAAGAAGGCTCATATAATAGCTCGGCGTTCTTTCCCTTATGGTATCGTTCACAGCTACAATTTTGATCTTGTCGCCTTGCGCCAGAATCTGTCGGAAAAGAAGGTCCTCGTATTCAAATACACTTTTTCTTAACTGCGGAACATGCACCGGATTGATAAAAGGCCCTTCAAACGGCTGCGTCGGCATTATCCCGCCATCCAGCGGAAGTATTAAACCTCTGCTGAATCTTTCTCCCGAAATATGTCCGAACCCGACAACCTGCACCGGCGCCTCTCTGCTCCCTGTAATCCGGAATTTTTTCGAGGTGATAAGTATTTTCGCGGCATCACTAAGGTTCCGTCCCAGCCTCTCTTTCCAATAATCAAGGAGTGTGGAAAAAGATATGGCAGTCTCCAGCGCCTCACATTCCTCCCGGACATAATTTTCTCTATTGTTGGATAACTCGATTGCGCAGGCTGTAGCAAATTTCTTAAAATCGGGTATCAGACCTGAATGCCCTGCTTTTTCTATCTCATTTAAAAGCCTTCTTCCTGCCGCAGTTGTCGCAAACGGCAGCCAAACGGCAAGATTGACAACATTTCCCAGCAGACGCAGCGATCTATTCCAAAGCATTGTTGTGAGGGATTCATCGAGCAGGTAGATCATCAGCTGATCGTTTTCCGATCTTTCTTGAAGGAAACTTTCAACCTCCAGCGTGACCAGATCAACTAGAGCATGAAGCCCGTTGAGCCTAACAAGCTCAATACCCGGGCCTGCCGATGGTTCTACCCCGCCACCGAAGGACAAAACAAGATTTTTTGCCGAATCAAACGGAAGCCTGTCCGGCCCTGCTAACTGTAGCCCGAAGAGTGGCTTATCAATGAATAAGCGCTCTTTGCTTATCTTTCTGTAGAACCGCTCAGTCACTGGCGTTATCTCAGGTAGTCCGATAAATATCTCCTTTTCGCCCGGGGTAATCTCGTCGAGCCCGGCAATTTCCAGTTCCAGCAGAAAGAGATTGATTTTGGCAAGCCAAACGCGAAAATCCTGCGCGGTTTCCAGGTACTGATCAAGGCTGTTCCATTCATCATCGGTGAAACGCTCTGCGCCAAAAATAGTTCCCCTGCCGATATTATATTCCGCAAGTTTGGAAATAAGAGGCAAAAGGATTGCTGCGCGGCGCGCGGGATATGGTTCATCCGGAAATATTTCCGCGATAAACGTGATAAAGTAAAGAAGCCGCTCATCGCCAGGCAGTGGTTGAAGCTTTGATCTTTCGCTGATTTTTTTAGTTATATATGAATTGAGGTCTTCAACTTTGGGAAGAATGCCGCCAAGTTCGCTGTGAATAAGATGCTGCACAGGGTCAACAGCCCTATCGCTTGCGCAAATTATTGTCCAATTAGAAAGATCGGGGTGGTCACTGCGCAGAAACTCAATTAACTTTTCCGAATATTTAGACATACTGCCTCCCCGTGAGCATTCATGCTGTTTGCCCCCATCGCCATCTAATTCACAAAACCTGTCAGATGGAAGGAATATACTACATAGAGCTGGACATGCACAAGAAGACAATTTCGGAAATGCTCAAAGTGCTCAAATCTTTTGCTCAAATCTTCTTGACAAGCTAAATTCCTCTCCATATACTCTCATCGTGAACAAGAGAGCTCTTATCAAAGCGATATCCTGAACATAGAAGAACCAGAAGGAGATAAATCCACGCAATGACTAAACCAAATGCAGAACATTTAAAGCCCACAGCTTTTATTGATTCTGACAATCCAAAAATAATCGAATATTCACGATTGCACTCGGATAAGTTATCAGGCCACAAACAAAAGGCAGTAGGCCTTTACTATGCCGTCCGCGACGGGATTCGGTATGATCCGTATTCGCTCGACATGACCGTGGAGGGACTTCGGGCAAGCACCATATTGAGAAATGGCCGAGGCTGGTGTGTGACAAAAGCCATACTTCTTGCGGCCTGTTGCAGGGTAGCGGGAATTCCTGCCCGTCTTGGATTTGCCGATGTAAGAAATCATCTAACCACAGAGAGGCTCCGCCAGATAATGAAAACTGATATCTTCTACTGGCACGGCTATACATCTATTTATCTGGAAGGCGCATGGGTCAAGGCAACGCCAGCATTTAACATCGAGCTTTGCGAGAAGTTCATGATCAGACCGCTGGATTTCGACGGCACTGCTGATTCCATCTACCACCCCTTTGATCTCGAAGGCAAGAGACACATGGAGTATCTTAACCACCGTGGCGAGTTTGACGATGTGCCCATGGATCAGATGATCGCGACATTTCTTGCGAAATATTCAATGGACCCGGACTGGAAAAATGCCGATTTCGAGACCGATGTGGATAAGGAACTAAGCCATGGAAAATAATTTCATTTCTCTGATTGATGAATCGATCAACCTGGAATTGAATGTTTCTAATTTATACTCGCTTTTTTTTAAATTGTTCCCGGAAGACGCAGATTTCTGGTGGCAGTTGGTATTGGAAGAGAAAAATCATGCAGCCCTTATACAAAGCGGGAAGGAATACTTTGAACCATTGAACAAATTCCCGTATGATTTATTGGCAAATAGCCTGGAAGAGGTTAAGGATATGAACAGCAGCTTAAAGTCTATGATTCAAAAACTGGAAAGTGCCCCACCACCGAGGGAGGATGCATTCAATATAGCCTTCGAACTTGAAAACTCGGCAGGCGAACTGCATTTTCAAAATTTCATGAATAAAGAAGAAAACTTGAAGATAGACGATATCTTTAAGCAGTTAAATAAGGACGATAAAGATCATGCCCTGAGAATCGCTTTGTACATGGAAAAGCACGGCATTCCCTTGCAAACAGAAAAATTATAAAAAAATTAAATAACACCGCGAGTTTGCCTGATTACAGAAATTAAGGAAAAACACGATCAGCCATCACTTCCTTTCGCTTAATTCCAGAAGAATTCCGCCGGTAGATTTGGGATGGACAAAAGCAATTCTTGCACCTCCTGCGCCGTAGCGGGGTTTTTCGTCAATAAGACGAACGCCTTTTGCTTTGAGTTCCGCAAGCGCCGCATCCAGGTCATCTACGCGCAAGGCAAGATGCTGCATTCCTTCACCGTTTTTTTCTATATAGCGGGCGATCGGCCCATCCGGGGCAGTTGATTCCAATAGCTCTACTTCCGAGTCTCCCACGGGAAAGAAGGCAACTTTTACTTTCTGCTCGGCTACTTCCTCCGTCCCTGTCGACTTTATTCCCAGAAGCTCATAGAGTTTAGAACTCTCAGCCAAACTCTTCACCGCAATTCCGACATGATCAATTTTTAAAATTTTCATCCATTACTCTCCCGATATATTTTTACTCAACCCAGGCATACGAAATTGTGACATAATGTCTTTGCGAGTGAATGTAATGAGCGAAGCAATCTCGTAAGCTCTTGATAATGATTAGATTGCCACGTTCACTGTCGTGAACTAGCAATGACAAAGTAACAATACGACACAGTATAATGCGCCGGGCTTCGCTTCAGCCTTCAGCCTCTCTTTTAAAATCTCTTCCCTTTCAGGCTACCCAAAATTTTGTCGGCGGCAGTTGTCGGCGATAATGCACCTTTTTCAACTTCCTGCATCAATTCCTTCAACAGTGCTGCTGCCGGGCTTTCGTAAAACCACTGCTGCACCCCCTCGCGCACCAGAAATAATAGCCAATCCCTATCCTGCTCGTGCCGCTTTACTTGCAACTCTCCGCTCCCGGTCAGTTTATCGCGATGATCGAGAATAATTTTATGAATGTTTTCCAGGCCGGCCATCGTGATCGCGCTACATGTGACTACCGGTGGCGTCCAGTTACGGTAGCGCGAAGAAAGCAGATGAAAAGCCATTTCATACTGACGCCTCGCCAACTCCGCCCGCTCGATGTTATCGCCATCCGCCTTGTTCACCGCGATGGCATCGGCCAATTCCAAAACGCCTTTTTTTATTCCCTGGAGCTCGTCACCGCCTCCGGCAATCATCAGCACCAGAAAAAAATCAACCATAGATGCAACGGAAACTTCCGATTGTCCAACGCCAACTGTCTCCACCATCACCACATCAAACCCGGCGGCTTCACACAAAAGCAATGTTTCCCTAGTCTTGCGGGCAACGCCGCCCAATGTTTTTCCTGATGGGGAAGGACGAATAAATGCCATCTCATTTACTGCCAGTTTTTCCATGCGAGTTTTATCCGCAAGGATCGAGCCGCCTGTCTTTGGCGAGCTGGGATCAACGGCAAGAACCGCGACAGAGAAACCTTTCTGGATCAACATCATCCCGAAACTCTCAATGAATGTGCTTTTGCCCGCGCCCGGCAGACCTGTGATTCCCAAACGCAGAGCTTTTCCTGTCCGGGGCAGCAGCGCGTCGAGTATCTGCCGCGCGGATTCCTGATCGGCAGGCAATGTGCTTTCAATCAAAGTAATCGTCTTTGCCAGCATCCGCCGGTCACGATTCAAAACTCCCGAAATGTAGCTTTGGGCATCAGGCTTTTTCATCGGTTACCTTGAAGGTATTTTCCCTCGAGCAGGAGCAAAACTTTATCCGCGGACTGCGTAATGGCCGTGCCCGGCCCGAAGATGCCTTGTACGCCTTTGGCATGAAGGAAGTCATAATCGGCAGGCGGGATGACACCGCCAACGATGACTATAATTTCCTCACCACCCAGTTCTCTAAGTTTTTCAATCAGCTCCGGTACAAGGGTTTTGTGGCCAGCGGCAAGGCTAGAAACGCCCACCAAATGAACATCGTTTTCAATAGCCATCTTGGCCACTTCTTCCGGTGTCTGAAACATCGGGCTGATATCCACATCAAAACCCAGATCGGCATAGGCGGTGGCAACTACCTTGATGCCCCGGTCATGTCCATCCTGCCCCATTTTGGTCACAAGCATGCGCGGACGGCGGCCTGTTTTTTCAAAGAATATTTCCACCCGTTTGCGCAAGGCGGCAAGAATTTCACTATCGCCATATTCAGAGGCATACGCGCCGGAGATAACGCGGGTGGTTGCCACATAGCGACCGAAAACTTTTTCCACAGCGTCGGATACTTCGCCCACGGTCGCCCGCAGCCTTACCGCGTCAATTGATGCCGCAAGTAAGTTGCCACCTTCTTTGGCGACAGAGGTAATCTTTTCTAGTGCATTTCTTACAGCCTCTTTATCGCGTCCGGCTTTAATCTGTTTCAGGCGGCTGATCTGCTCGTCGCGGACGGAAGCGGGAACATCCAGAACATCAATGGGTACTTCATCATTTACTTTGTATTTGTTCACGCCGACGATTGTGTCCTTTCCGAGGTCAATCCGCGCCTGCCTGCGGGCAGCTGATTCCTCAATTCTCATTTTGGGCATTCCGGTTTCAATGGCGCTGGCCATGCCTCCCAGTTGTTCAATTTCATCGATAATTTTTTGCGCTTCTCGAATGATGGATGCGGTCAGCGACTCGATATAATAAGAGCCGCCCAGGGGATCAACCACATGACAAATCTGAGATTCTTCCTGAAGAATGATTTGCGTGTTGCGGGCAATGCGCGCCGACAGAGGCGTGGGCAAACTTACCGCCTCATCAAAAGAATTGGTGTGCAGAGATTGCGTCCCACCAAGAGCTGCCGCCAAGGCCTCCAGAGTTGTTCGAATAATATTGTTGTACGGATCCTGCTGGGTAAGGCTCCAGCCTGATGTTTGAACATGAGTGCGCAAAACAGTAGAGCGGGGATTGGTCGGGTTAAACTCACTGACAATTTTATGCCAGAGAAATCGCGCCGCCCGCAGCATGGCAATTTCCATAAAGAAGTTCATGCCCACGCCGAAAAAAAACGATAGACGGGGCGCGAAATCGTCAATCTTCAGGCCGCCGTTAATGGCTGCCCGGATATATTCCTTGCCGTCTGCCAAAGTAAAAGCCGCCTGCAATACAGAATCAGCACCTGCCTCCATTATATGGTAGCCGCTGATGGAAACTGTATTGTAACGCGGCATATTCTGAGAGCAGTAGGAAATAATATCAGAGACGATCCGCATCGAGCTGCGAGGCGGATAAATATAAGTATTGCGCGTAAGATATTCTTTGAGGATATCGTTTTGGATGGTTCCGGCTAACTGACTCTGCGCGACTCCCTGTTCCTCGGCGGCAACGATATAGCCTGCCAGAATGGGAAGTACAGCGCCGTTCATCGTCATGGATACAGTAACTTTATCCAGTGGAATCTGATTGAAGAGAATTTTCATATCCTCGACAGAATCTATGGCCACACCAGCTTTGCCTACATCACCCGCCACACGCGGATGGTCGGAATCGTATCCCCGATGGGTTGCCAGATCAAAAGCTACAGAAAGGCCCGTCTGACCGGCGGCCAGATTTTTGCGATAGAAATCGTTTGATTCCCTGGCGGTGGCAAATCCCGCGTATTGACGAATAGTCCATGGTTGATTGGTGTACATTGTCGCCGTGGGGCCTCGCATATAAGGGGCCATGCCGGAGAGAGTATTTACAGAATCGAGCCCCTCCAAATCTTCGGTAGTGTAAATCGGTTTTACAGGGATTCCTTCCGGCGTCTCCCAGTTCAGGGAATCCGGGTGCTTTCCTTTTAATTCTTTTGCGGCAAGTTCCTGCCATTTTTCTTTTGGAGACTGCTGGGACATCATGAACTCCTTTGCTGAAAATCTTCACTTCCTTATCTTGGAGTGTTCATAAAATCAAGCCGAAAAATGCCGCGTTGAAGTGAGAACAAAAAACTCTCGACAGTGTTTATAAAGGTATACTTGATCAAATAACTTGCTTTTTAAGTTACACATTATATGATTACAATATGAATGATGAAAAACTCTACATTGTGATGATGGGATTGCCTGCAAGAGGAAAATCCACTCTGGCTGTGCGTCTACGGGACGCCTTTCGAAGGGATAGAATTCCCACAAAAATATTTAATAATGGCAACCTGCGGAGGATATACAGGCCGCTTCAGGAGACATCCCTGTCGGAATTTTATTCTCCCGAAAACACATCCGCCGCAAAAACGAGAAAAAAAATTGCCCAAATCAACATGAAGAGAGCCAAATCATATCTTCGGGGCGCGGGGCAGATTGCTATCCTTGATGCAACCAACGCCAGCAGAGAGCGCAGGAAAATGATTGAGGATTTTCTTAATGATTATCCGATTCTTTTTATTGAATGCGTAAATGATGATGAAGAAATCCTTGGCCTTAATATTATGGAAAAGACTAAGCTGCCTGATTTTGCTCATCTCGACCGCCGGACGGCGAAAGCGGAATTTATAAAACGGATTGCTTACTATCGCCTGGTGTATTCGCCGCTTGCGGGAGAAAGAAACTATGTGCGGCTCGATTCTCTGCACAATAAGATTCTGGAGGAAAAGCACAGCGACACAATTAGTCTCTATCCACGCATTCGTGATTATCTGGTCACGGATGTGGTCAAGAATCTCTTTTTGATCCGTCATACAGAAACAGGATATAATATTGCCAACCGTATCGGAGGTAATCCGTCACTCACACAGAAGGGAATAGCGCAGGCACAGTCTTTGGGGAGGTTTTTCCAGAAGCTAAGTCTGCCCTATATTTTTACCAGCAGCAAAAAAAGGACGATGCAAACGGCTCAATTAATCGCTTCCGGGCAGGAAAATTGCACAATTATTCCGATTAAGGAATTTGATGAAATTCATGCCGGTATTTGTGAAGGGATGACATATAAGAGCATTGAAAAGAAAATGCCGCAAATATATCAGGGAAGAGAGGCGGATAAATACTCCTATGTATATCCGGGTGGTGAAAGTTATGAACTAATGAAACTGCGCATCGAAGTGGGGATCAAGAAGACTTTTCATTTAAACCGGCATTCCGGCAACATTATGATTATCGGCCATCAGGCTGTCAACAGGATGATTCTTTCTCATTTTCTTTACCGGCGTGAAGAAGATGTTCCCTACATATATATTCCGCAGGACAGATTTTACCACATCATATCCATTCAAGATAAAAAGCTATTTGAAATGAAAAGATACGATTAACGGCAATTTTTTAAGCAAAAAAAATGCCGGCAAGATCAAACTATCCCTTGACAAGCAAAAACAGACCCCATATACTTCGTGCCATTGAAAAATATTTCAAAATAAAAAGGGGGATTTAATTATGAGTGGATCGTTTTTAAGGAAAAGTTTGGTTGTGTTTTTTGGATGCGCAATTATCGCCTTTACTGCCGGTGCCGGATATGTAAACGCAGCTGCCGTGGGTGATTTGGTATCTAACCCTCAAATAAAGGATGCAGAAGATAATCCGGCAGTTGTTCCTGATTTTGGTACTAAAGTGCTTGGGATAACCTATGCCAACACGGGTGCATCTGATTTAGGTGATCCGATAGCCGATGCGACTAAAGCAAAAAAATATGACAAGGCTCTTTACACAGGATTAGGTGTTGCCAATCTGAAGGACTCACCTGTTCCCAACTTCATTATTCGAAAAATTATCAAGGGGAAGATCGAGAAATATCAAGCCACAATCCTGACCGATGCTGATCTTACACTTCCCAAGACTTGGGGTTTGGGCGATGTCAACGATAAGTCGGTGTTTATGGTGATTGGTAAAGACAAAAAAATCAAATTCATAAAGTTTGCCGATAAAAAGAATCCGTGGACTCCTGCGGAAGTCAGCGCTGCTATTAAAGTAATTGATGATCTGGTAAAGAAATAGTAGCAGTAAAATTCAGTTGTAAACGACAAAAACCCCCACCTTTTTTACATAAAGGCTGGGGGTTTTATTTTGCAATGTTTTTACCCTATCAATAAATTCGCATCATTATCGCATTATTATTTCTTGACACGTCTGCAACAATAATATAGTTATTTACGTGACCGAAGGTCAGAACAAGTGAATATTGGCAATAATTTTATTAATTTGTCGTAGTTTTCAAAATTTTTTATATTGAGGTATCCATTTGAGCTCGCAGGATAGAAGAGAAAAGGAACGGGAAAGTCGAAGAAGCGCGATTTTAAAAGCCGCGCGGAAACTTTTTTTTGATCGAGGTTTCAAAAATGTAACCGTTGATAACATTGCCGCTAAAGCTGAAGTCAGCAAAGGGTCTGTCTATCTTTATTTTAAAAGTAAAGAGGAAATATACACCCAAATATTGATTAACGATAGTATTACCTCTTTTCGAGATCTGGAGAATAAGTTTTCGGCAAAGGATGCACCAGCGGCAGAACTTCTGTTGGCATTTGCGGACAGTTATATTGATTATTTTCTGAATGAAAATGAGCTTTTTAGAATCCTGATGACATTCATGCTGCATGCGGATGACATGATTCTTACAGATGAACAAAATGCTCAACTCTTACAGAGTACAAATGACAACATTAAGTTTGTTTCTGAAATACTGCAAAAAGGTGTTGATGCCGGAGAATTTTCACCAATTCTCAATATTAAGCAGGCGCAAAATGCGATTTGGGGTCTACTCAACGGTATTATTTCCCTTTTTCTGTTTATGGGCAAACCGGAAAGGCGCGCGGAAAGAATCCATTCTACGGCCAAAGACAGTTTAAAAATTTTAATTAAAGGTTTGAAGGCGTAAAACGCATGCGCCTAATCCCTGATCAATCTATCTCGAGATTAAAAATGGCGCGAAGATTATCATGATTGGTTTGTTTGCGCATTTGGTTGCCCGCATCCGAGCCACCGGAGCAGAATTGACGATCATTGAGCTCGATCCGCGACAAGCCGAAATCCCAGGTAGTTGTAGCGATAGTCCGGCTCGATTGCGCTGCGGTAAGAAGTGCGCGCGTAAAAGGAATTGAAGTACCAGCTACCGCCGCGTAGCACGCGTTCGGAACCGGAGGACGGTCCCCCAGGATTGTCTAGTGGACTTTCGCCGTAATACTCATCCCCATACCAATCGGAACACCATTCCCAGACATTCCCGGTCATGTCATATATGCCCAGGCTGTTGGGCTTCTTCTTGCCCACTGGGTGTGTTTTATTGCCTGAATTGTCGCTACACCAGGCATAGTCACCAAGCGATAATTCATTGCTTGTCCCAGCCCATTTCTCCGCTTTGCCGCCGCTTCTTGCGGCGTATTCCCATTCGGCCTCCGTGGGCAGACGATAATATTTGCCACTTTGGGCATTGAGCGTGCGAATAAATTCCTGAACATCATTCCAGGATACCTGCTCCACCGGGCAATTATCGCCGCGATTGTTGAAATTGGACGGGTTTTCGCCCATTACTTTCTTCCACTGCCCCTGAGTTACCTGATACTTCCCTATATAGAAATCGCTTAAGCAAACCTCATGGGCAGGCTTCTCGTCCGGCCTGCCGTCGCCAAAGATATCCCCCATCTCAAAGTAGCCGCCAGCGACATAGATTAATTCCATGTCGGTTGTGGAGTCAATGTGGGCAACCTCCATCTCTGAGTTTGTTTGGGAAATTGGATGAGGATTCTTGTCTTTCATTTTGTTCTCCCATGTTTTCTGCTTTTCTACTAATAGCAATCAGGGAGTTAGTTTCCCCGGACAGCTATAGATATATCCACCGGTCTTGCTTACATATCCCAGTAAAGTTACGTTGTGCTGCTGAGCGAGCTTTACGGCGGCGGTGGTCGGTGTGGATTTGGAAACCAGTACCGGGACGCCCATTCGGATAATTTTTGTCATGATTTCCGAAGATATTCTTCCGGATACAAAAACCAAAGACTTGCCGAACAAATCCAGCTTGCTTTGCTTCAGCATGAGTCCGGTTATCTTATCAAAGCAGTTATGCCTGCCGATGTCTTCAATCAGTATTTCATAATCGGGAGTATGCAATAGCACACTGTGCACTCCTCCGACATCGATATATATTTTCGACCTGGAGACAAAATTATTCATCGAATTCAGGATTGAATTTATCGAATAGGTCGCATCGCTCTCGACTTCTTTGTATTGGCTCTTTTTAAGGGGATTAATGTAGGTATAGCATTTACCACAACCGGAAGTGAGGCTTCTTAAGCTCTCCTGCCTGTCAATAATGACGCCTTCTTTCAGGTTGATGATCACCGCCAGCATCTTGTCATTAAAATAAATATTTTCGACATCTGAATATGAATTAATGACTCCTTCGTTATAAAGGAAACCCAGTGCCAGCTCCTCCTGGTACTGATTCAGGCAAAGCACGGAGACAAGTTCCGTTCCGTTGACGATTACTTTCAGTGATATTTCAGCAATGACTTTTTTAGTGATGTCTTTAATATCGCAACCATCTTTGCCCCTGCTGATCTCACCGACAGTCATCTCTTCATAAATTGTATCTTCCATAAAACCTTTTTTTAATTATTTACGCTTTGATTCATAGCTTTCCCGATCGATAAGGTTGCATTCTCATGGACTGAATATAGGAAAAATATAATTTTGTGTCAAGGAAAACAAGAATTTATATTTTCATTCGTAATGGACAGCAAGCCAGATGGTCTCCTGCTCCGGATCTGTCCACTCCACCCGATGCCGGACATGTTTCTCAATATGCATGTAATCACCGGGATTTATAATGATTAGTTGAGATTGATTTTCAAAACGAATAGTAGCGCTGCCTTTTAAAAGAATAAGCCATTCATTTTCAGATTGATCGTACCAGAAACCTTCTTTAGAACGATGCCCTTGGGAAACAATTCTTTCGATACGAAAACCGGAGGCTTGGAGAATGGTTTCAATAAGCTCGTCTTTTAAATCAGCGGGTATATCGGCAAAGAATCCCTTTTTAGTTATCGTCATGATTATTAACTATCCCATTATCCCTTCGTCCGCAAAGCTAAAGTAGTTGCCATCACCGATGATGATGTGATCGAGTACTTTGATTCCTATGAGTTTTCCGGCAGCGGATAATTCCTGCGTGAACTTTTTATCTTCAGGGCTGGGCAATATGTTGGCGCTGGGATGATTGTGAACGCAAATAATTGCCGCCGCGAATTTTTGGAGTGCCGTATGAATAATTTCCCGCACAATCGGCATGGCCTGATTAACCGTACCTGTAGCTGCGTCGTTTGTAACAATGATTCGATTGTTGCTGGTGAGATAGACAACTTTAAAGACTTCTGTCTTGAGGTCGCGCATCTGCGGCATGAGAATATCGAAAACATCCTTTGCGACGGCGATCTTAGGCTTTGGACCGCTGACTTCCACTTCACGGAAACGCCGCCCGATTTCGAGTGCGGCTTGAATTTGCGCGATTTTGGCCGGCCCAAGCCTTTGAATTCTTTCCACTCGCGCATATCGGTTTGGATCATATTGCGAAAGGTGCCGAACTTATCCAGTATCTGACGCGCCAGATCAATGGCGCTGTTTCCTTTTACACCTGTGCGCAGTAGGATTGCCAAAAGCTCGGAAGGGCTCAGCGCTCCCGCGCCTTTTTTCAGCAATTTTTCCCTTGGCCGGTCATCTTCCGGCCAGCTTTTGATTCCGATTGATTTAGTCTTTTCCGTCACGTCGTTTTATACTCCAACCCCCTACGTCGTAGATGACCTTTAGGCTATTCACTGCGTTCCTTGAATTTGAGTCTCTATCCCACTACACTTCGTTTCGGGGATAGTTCGACTTACAACTTTCAGTTCGCTATGCTTCTGAAAGTTGAGTCTCTATCCCACTACGCTTTGCTTCGGGGATAATTCGACTTACAACTTTCAGTTCGCTATGCTTCTGAAAGTTGAGTCTCTATCCCACTACGCTTTGCTTCGGGGATAATTCGACTTACAACTTTCAGTTCGCTATGCTTCTGAAAGTTGAGTCTCTATCCCAC
>JBAXON010000041.1:0-16729 GCA_037133255.1 Deltaproteobacteria bacterium | reverse complement strand
TTCCAAAGTATACCGCGGCGGCAGTGAGTCTCCAATTTCGAAAACGCAGTGTATTGAAATTGGTAAGCCGAACTGTCCCGCTTCAGCGGGACAAGATGTGGCGACCCGGCATGCGCCACACAAGGATCCGATGAATGTGATCATCACCGGTGTCGGCGGTCAGGGTAATGTTCTGGCTTCCCGCGTTTTGGCCGGCATGCTTGTTACAGCCGGATATTTTGTCACCATCGGTGAGACCTTTGGCATGTCTCAGCGTGGCGGTTCGGTGATGAGCCATTTACGCATATCGCGGGAATCAGTGCTCAGCCCTCAAATTCCGCAGGGCAGGGCGGATATTATCATTGGCTTGGAGCCGGCGGAAGCCCTGCGAGTTTTGACTCGTTATGGTCATCCGGAGGTTGTGGCTTTAATTAATTCCCGTGTAGTTTATCCGATCGGTGTAATAACCGGCGAGCTTTCCTATCCATCGCTTGCAGAAATTGAATCAACCTTCAAGAAATTGACCGCGCGAAGCTGGATAATTGATGCAACGGTTGCAGCGGTAGAGCTGGGTAATCCTATTCTGAGCAATATAGTAATGATCGGGGCATTGGCGAAAACGGCGCTGTTGCCCATCGACCGCCGTGCCTTTGAAAAAGAAATAGCCAAAGATATGGCTGCCGATAAATGCAAGATAAATCTGCGGGCATTTGATGCCGGTGCGGGGATGATTTGAGAAATTGGGGGAACAGCCCCGATAAATTGGTGCTACGGAAGATTTTGCACCCTATTTACCAATTTTTTCATTAGTTTTTTCTTCATGATCTTTATCCTTTATATCACTTCCCGACTTCTTTTTTATGAATGGTTTGATCAACTCAAAGAGAACTAGGGTGATAAGTGTAATCAAAAGCAGAACCAGCAATGTGTGAATGAATTCTTTATGAACAAGAAACATGATAATAAATATCTCCAGCAGCAAGACTGCCGTTTCGACGACTCTGCGTCGCATTACCGTGTCAATGAGAAACGAAAATATTATTACCTCAACCCATCCTTCGGTGATGATACCGGAGATTATCATCCAATTTATGGTGCCTTCCGGTAAGCATAACGTCATTAGTTGAAGAAACCCGAATGTATAGAGTGATTCCGGGATAAATGAAATGTTTACCGCCAGGAATACCGGCATCCTGCTTCGAAGAAATCCGCAGACAAAGCCGGTCATTGCTTTGCCAAATATTATGGCCAGGCCGAAAACCGGGCCGTAAATCCCAAACACAGCGTAGTGAAAATATGGATATATGGAACCGATGGCACCGGCAATCAGGCCATAAAGAGGTCCGAAGGCGATGGCAACTAAAAAGGTGGCCAGGTGTGAAAAATCAAAGGTTACCTGCGGGTGCATCGGGGTCAAAAGGCTGGATAAAAAAGAAAGCAGATTGCCCAATATGCCCGCGACTATGGCTGCCAATATTTTTTTCATCCTGTCGCTGAGATTAAAAGTCATATCCATATCCTCCGCTGTAAATAAATTTCCTGTTCCACCTATATCAACTCACTTGATTTTATCAAGCTTTTATCTGCTTTCAGGGGGAATTGACATTACCGTTAATTTAACATTTTTGACCATTATTTGATTGACATCGAAGAGAGCTTTCCCTATACTTCCGGCGTTTAAAAAATGTTGTAAAAATTTTCATTAACAGGAGAAATTGTCATGGGAAAAATGGTTTATTTGTTCGGTGGAAACGTAACTGAAGGTAAGGCGGAAATGAAAAACCTGCTTGGTGGCAAGGGCGCGAATCTGGCGGAAATGTGTCAGATTGGAATCCCTGTCCCTGCTGGCTTTACCATCACTACAGAGGTCTGTGTAGAGTATTATAAAAACAACAGAAATTATCCGGCAGGGCTCAAAGAAGAAGTTTATGAGGCTTTGAAAAAAGTCGAAGATACTATGGGAGCAAAGCTCGGAGATAATGAAAATCCTATTTTGCTCTCTGTTCGGTCCGGTTCGAGGGCGTCAATGCCGGGGATGATGGATACAATTCTGAACCTGGGATTAAATGAAGATACAATCAAAGGCATAATAAAAAAATCCGGTAATGAAAGATTTGCCTGGGATTCATATCGCAGATTCATTCAGATGTATGGTGATGTCGTCATGGGTCTCAAGCCCCAATCCAAAGATGAACATGATCCGTTTGAAGTCATCATGGATGAGTTAAAGAAAAAGAAAAAAGTTAAAATGGATCTGGATCTTGGTGTTGATGATCTAAAAGAGCTTGTTAAAAGATATAAGGAGCTCATCAAGAAAAAACTCAAAAAAGAATTTCCCTCCGATCCGCTTGAGCAGTTATGGGGATCTATCGGCGCGGTAATGAATTCATGGATGAATGAAAGAGCGATTTTATACAGGAAAATGAATGACATTGACGACAACTGGGGCACGGCAGTTAATATTCAGGCCATGGTTTTTGGCAATATGGGCGATGATTGTGCGACAGGTGTAGCGTTCACCCGCGATCCCTCAAATGGCGAGAGAAGATTCTACGGAGAATATCTGGTAAACGCGCAGGGCGAGGATGTTGTCGCTGGAAGCAGAACGCCTCAGCAGGTAACCATTGAAGGATCAAAGAGATGGGCAAAAGAAAATAGTGTCAGCGAAAAAGACAGAATAACAAAATTCCAGTCGCTGGAAGAATATATGCCGGAAGTTTATAGCGATCTGGACGGTGTCTATAAAAAACTGGAAAGCCACTATCATGACATGCAGGATATTGAATTTACCATTCAAAACAGGAAGCTCTGGATGCTGCAAACAAGAAATGGCAAAAGAACCGCCCCTGCCGCGGTGAATATAGCGGTGGATATGGTTAATGAAGGCCTTATTGATAAGAAGCAGGCGCTTTTGAGAATTGATCCTTCATCGCTTGATCAGCTTCTCCATCCCACTTTCGATCCAAAGGCAAAAAGAAATGTGATTGCCAAAGGACTTCCCGCGTCTCCGGGGGCTGCCACAGGCCGGGTTGTGTTTAACGCGGAAGATGCTGATGACTGGAAAAACAGGGGCGAAAAAGTAATCCTTGTCCGGATTGAAACCTCGCCGGAAGATTTGCGGGGCATGAACGCATCTCAGGGCATATTAACCGCGCGCGGCGGTATGACATCACATGCCGCGGTTGTCGCCAGAGGCATGGGTAAATGCTGCGTATCGGGATGCGGCGAGCTGGAAATAAATTACACCAAAAGAGAATTCCGGGTTTCGGGTAAAGTTATAAAACAGGGAGATTACATATCACTCAATGGTTCCACAGGCGAAGTTATGCTGGGTACCGTGGCGACTGTGAAGGCGGCTCTTTCCGGCAATTTCGGAATAATAATGAAATGGGCGGATGAGTTCAGAAAGCTGGATGTACGAACCAATGCCGATACTCCCCACGATGCCAAAGTCGCCCACGATTTTGGCGCTGAAGGCATTGGCCTTTGCCGGACAGAACACATGTTCTTTGAAGGCGATAGAATCAAGGCCATGAGAGAGATGATTCTTGCCGATGATCTCAAAGGCAGAAAGAAGGCCCTGGCCAAACTTTTAAAAATGCAGAGAAAAGATTTTTACGGTATTCTCAAGGCGATGGAGGGATTCGGTGTTACCATTCGGCTGCTTGATCCACCGCTGCATGAGTTTGTCCCGCATGAAGCAAAGAATCAGCAGGAAATGGCCAGTGATATGGGCATTTCCGTGAAGGAAATTAAGGCCAAGGTTGAGGCCTTGCACGAATTTAACCCCATGCTGGGTCACAGGGGATGCCGCCTGGGCATTACATATCCGGAGATTACGGAAATGCAGGCAAGAGCAGTTTTTGAAGCGGCATGTCAACTGAAAAAAGAAAAGGTTAATGTTAAACCGGAAGTTATGGTTCCGCTTGTAGGAACCGTTACTGAACTGAAGATGCAGAAAGACATAATAGTTGCGACAGCCGAGAAGGTGATGAGTGAGACCGGCGTGAGAGTAGATTATCTTGTGGGAACAATGATTGAGGTCCCTCGAGCCGCGGTGACCGCCGATGAGATTGCCACGGAAGCGCAATTCTTTTCCTTCGGCACAAACGATCTGACGCAGATGACCTTCGGGTTCAGCCGTGATGATGCGGGCAAGTTTCTGCCGGAATATGTGGATTTGAAGATCCTGCCGGTTGATCCGTTTAAAACTCTGGATAGAAACGGTGTCGGACAGCTTGTAAAAATGGCGGTAGAAAAGGGACGCAAAACAAAACCGGATTTGAAGCTGGGTATTTGCGGTGAGCATGGAGGAGATCCGAACTCGATTGAATTTTGTCATATTGCCGGATTGAATTACGTAAGCTGCTCTCCCTTTCGGGTTCCGATTGCAAGGCTTGCAGCAGCGCATGCCGCGTTAAAAAATGGTTAATAGATGATGAAACCGTAACAAGTCAGAAAGCCGTGTTTTGTCATACCGGCGAAGTAGACTGTGCCGCAATTGTCATTGCGAGCCGACTCTCAGGTCATGATGACCTTTAGGTTACGGCGTGGCAATCTCATAAGCAGTTGATAGTATTGTGATTGCCACGTCGTCCAAGGGACTCCTCGCAATGACAAACGAGGGTTGCGACACGGCCTCGAAGGCCGGTATCCAGAAGCTGATAAATAAAGAGTCAACCAACAATCGCCAAAAAAGGAGCGGGAAAATGTCCAGAATAAAAATCGGTGATAATTTCGGAGATTTTACTTTAAAGAACCATAAAGACCTTGCCGTCAACACCACCGGTTTTGCGGGCAAAAAAATATTATTGTCTTTTCACCCGTTGGCCTGGACGCCTGTCTGCTCGCAGCAAATGCAATCGCTGGAAGTCAATTATCAGACTTTTCAGGATTGCAATACAATACCGCTGGGAATTTCAGTCGATTCCGTCCCCTGCAAAAAAGCATGGGCGGCAAGCCTGGGCATTGCTAATCTTGATTTACTGGCTGATTTCTGGCCGCACGGCGGGCTTGCCTCCCGCCTGGGAATATTTATTGAGCCCTTCGGCATGTCAGAACGCGCCAACATCATCCTTGATGAAAAAAGAGAGGCAATCTTTGTCAAAGTCTATCCCATAAAACAATTACCGGATATTCAGGAAGTAATATCGTTTTTGAAAAAATAGAAATGCCGCCTCTTAAGACTGCGGCCCATTGCCACAAAATTAGAAGCGCTATTTGTTTGTCTGTGTGATTATTTGCCGGCAAGGGATGTTAAAAACAAGCCTGAATTGTCACCTTGCTGGAGATACGCAATAATTTTTGCGGGAACTTCCGCGGGAATAATGCCGCGCACGATGGCCAAACCTTCCTCTTCACTCATATTAATGATGATGGGCTTTTCTTTGGGCACATCTTCATTGTAAACCATAATTGTCGGGCGAGTAGTTTTATTCTTATTGGTCGCAATGACAAGTCCTATGTTGCCGTCGGAGAGCTCAACGAAGCACCCCGGCGGATAAACACCGATTGTTTTGACAAAAGTTTCGATAATATCAATCGATAGACCATCACGCAGACGGGTATACATGTAAGACAGGCTTTCGTGCGGTGTCAGCAGCCTTTTGAGGTAGTAGCGATTGCAAATGTTATCGTAGGTATCGGCAACAGCAATGATCCTGGCCATTAGTGCTATATTCAGAGCGGTTAATTTACGGGGATAACCAGTACCATCAATCCTTTCATGGTGCTGATATATAGTATCGAGCACAGTTTTATTAATGCTCTTTACGGCAGAGAGGATTTTGACGCCATGCAGGGGATGAAGTTCCAGAAATTGTTTTTCCGCTAGAGTATATGGCGGATGTTTCAACATAATCTCCCGGGGGATCTTGATTTTGCCAATGTCATGAAGAATGGCCGCCGCACCCAGATCATACAACTGCATCCGGGAAAGACCCATGGCACTCCCCAATACAAGACAAAGATAGCAGACATTCAAGCGATGAGTTGATTCAACCCTTTCCTTTGTTGGCTGGGCAGTAATCATATTTGCAAAAAGTTCCATCTCCTGAACCATCTCATCGACGGTGTGAGAAACAAACTCGTGCGTCGCCGTGACACCGGCCGGGACATCGGATTGCAGCAACTGCTCTATGTGTGCAATCCGGTTGAAAACCTTTTTGTATTCCTGTTCCAATCCGTCTATTCGTTTTTGTAATGCCTGCAATTGCTGCTGCTTTTGTTGCAGGGCTTTATCCAGATCGGAATTATCGTTTTGTTTTTGCGGGGGAGGAGGTGTAACCTGCGCCGGTGTTATTGTCGACGTTTCCGCGAAGGTGACATAACTTCGCGCGGGATAATATTTTACTTTGCGGATGCCCGCTGTAATCAGCTTTTCGACTTCCAGCAGTGAGGTAACCCGGAAAGAATTAGTATAAAAAGGATGCCGAAACCAGGCCAGTTTAAACTCTATAAACATTCCCGGTTTAACATTGCCTATCGGTATTTCGGTATATTCAGCCATATTTTCTTCCAATATGAGTGCGGCATATCCTGCTTGCTGATTTTACTCCAGATCGTCGAAATTGGTGTTGGTGTCATTGAGCAACTTGGAAATCATTTTATATTCTGATACATCATCAATTAGTCCGTCATAACCAACTGTCTTTCCTGAATAATCAACAGACCGCCAAATAGTCATCCTGCACCAGATTATCTTTTTTGAGAGATGGATCAGGCACATTTCTATTCTGGTGACAGAGCCCCTGGTTTCCAGAAGATTCTGCAGTCGTTGGGCATCAGCGTCATCGTGGCAGAGGCTGAAAAAATCAGCGCCCTTGGCAGATTCCTGATCAGGGTACCCGAACATCTGGAGAAAGGCGGTATTGACATGCCAAACGCGTCCCTTGAGGTCAAGGTTAAACAACCCTGAAGGTGTGCTGTTAAACAAGTTGCGATAGCGCTCCTCGCTTTCCCGTAATGAAATCTCCATCTGTTTGCGTTCGGTAATGTCTTGTAATGAGCCGAACAGACAGATCGGTTGCCTGCCCGGAGCTATTTCAGCGAATCCACGTGCCACACAAATCCTTGTCACACCGTCTTTCCGAATGGCTCGGAGTTCAAGCTCGTAAGGAGTTCCATCCGCGATGGCGCCCTCGACGACCTGTCTTAGGCGCGCCATATCATCAGGGTGATAGAAGGATGGATGGTCGGCGAAACTCGGTGCTCCTTCCCGTGGTTCTCGCTGGAAAATCCGGAACAACTCCTTAGACCAGGTCACCGTGTCACTTGCGATATCCCATTCCCAACTTCCGACATGGGCAATACCCTCGGTCCGTGCAAGCATGATCTGTTCTCTTTGCAGTTCTTCCTCCGTCTGTCTGCGCTTTCTTCTTGAATCTGCCTCTTGTAGCTCTCTGTTTATGGCGGGACAGAGACGTAATAAATTGCCCTTCATGATGTAATCATGCGCGCCTAACCGCATGCACTCCACGGCCGTTTCTTCGCCGATAGTTCCGGACACAATTATGATGGGAATATCAATGTTTGATTCTTTTAACAGGCCAATGGCTGATGGCGCATTGAATTGCGGCATTTTATAATCGCAAAGGATGATGTCCCATTGCTTCTCCAAAAGGGCTTTTTTCATGGTTGCGGCGGTTTCCACCCTTTCATATACAGGATCGTAACCACCTTTTTTCAGTACCAGTATTGTCAGCAGGACATCATCTTCCGAGTCCTCAACCATCAAAACCCGCAGTGATTGAGGCTTGCCGGGCTTATCTTTTAGATTACTCTTTTCAGATTCAGGTATATTTGCCATATAAATCTCTCCTTTTTTTCGTATCGCGCGTCTCGTGAAGCGTCGTTCGTGAAACGTATCCCGTATTTCGCATATCGTGCTTCATTGATTCTTTCGTTTCACGCTTTACGAACGGCGCTTCACGAACTTACACTTAGTTTGTAGCCTTTTTCTTGAAATAATTTCAGGCACGCATCCACTATTATATCATCATAAAAATTGCCCTTATTCGCTGATATTTCCTTCAAGGCAAAATCAATTCCCAGTGCCGGCCGATAGGGCCTATGGGAAGAGATAGCTTCAATGACGTCGGCAACAGACAGAATCCTCGCTTCCAGGAGAATATCAGTCCCTTTTAGCCCCTGAGGATAACCGGATCCATCCAATCGTTCGTGATGTTGAAGAATAACATCAGCCACGGGCCATGGGAACTCGATGCCTTTAAGGATATCATGCCCTGCCCGGGAATGTGTTTTAATGAAATCGAACTCCAGAGCAGTCAGTTTTGTGGGTTTGCTGAGCATTTCTGCCGGAATAACTATCTTACCGATGTCATGAATAATGGCGGTGGTGTAGATAAAGTCCTGCCGGTCTACCGATAATCCCATTTCTGCTCCAACAGCGCGGGCCAGATCGGCTACCCGCTGTTGATGCCCCGCAGTATAGGGATCCCTCATTTCCACGGTCTTGGAGATAGAATTAACAGTGGCATTCAGGGCTTTTCTTATCTTTTTAAAGCTATCATTACGTTCTGCCTCCAGATGTTTGCGATCGGTAATGTCTCTACCCTCACCCAAAAATGATACGGGAACTCCATTCTCATCGCGGATGAGGCTGAAGGTGTTTTCCGAATAGAAGGATGTGCCGTCTTTTCGGTAGAATTCCAGTTCCAATGTGCGCGAAAATAAATAGGTCGAATCCGCCATCACTTTGGTCATTTCGACGGACAAAGTATCCATCGCTAACTGGAATGAGGCAGGGGTAAGATGCTGATCAAGAGGTAATTGCTGGAGTTCTGCAAAAGTATATCCCCGCAACTTCTCCACGGATGGGCTGATGTATGTTGTTTTCAAATTCATATCCATCAGCCACACCGTATCTTTCATGTGGTTGGCAAGCAATCGGTATTGAGCTTCGCTTTGACGCAGCGCTTCATCGGCCTGCTTCCTTTTGCTTCTTGATTCTGCATCGTTCAATTCTCTGGCGATGGCTGCACACAGGCGCGTCAAGTTATTCTTTACAAAATAATCATGGGCACCCAGCCGCATACAATCCACGGCTGTTTCCTCACCGATGGCGCCGGATATAATGATGATCGGGATATCAATGTTTGTTTCCTTAAGTAGGCCAATGGCCTGCTCGCCGCTGAAATGCGGCATTTTATAATCGGACAGAATTATATCCCACATTTTATCCTTCAGCGCCTGACGCATGGCCGTGGCCGTCTCCACCCTTTCATGCACCGGATCGTAGCCTCCTTTTTTAAGGACGTGGATTATCAGCAGGGCATCATCTTCCGAATCCTCAACCATCAAAACCCGCAGTGATTTCCGGTCGTTCATTTCAGATTGATTTTCTTTTGTCATTATAGAACCTCTCGTAAACAAGATTACGGCGATTCAAGGGCACGATTACTGCGATGAAAATATCGTTGTAATCTTTCCTTAGTTTCCAGCCGGAGGTGGTTCATTCCAGATTAACCAATACAGCCCTAGTGCCTTGATAGCTTCCACAAACTCTTTAAAGTCAACTGGTTTGCGCACATAACTGTTTGCGCCCAGTTTATACCCGTTGACCAAATCTATCTCCTGCGTTGAAGACGTAAGAATGACTACCGGCAGAAATTTAGTTGACTCATTTTGGCGGATGGTCTTTAGTACTTCCATGCCGCTTATTTTGGGGAGTTTCAGATCCAGCAAGACAATTATAGGTAGATCCTTCACATCCCGTCGTTCATACATTCCTTCTCCAAGCAGGTAATCTAATGCTTCCACGCCATCTTTGGCCACGACTACCTTATTGGATATGCCATTTTGTTTGAATGCCCGTATTGTCAACTCGACATCATCGGGATTATCCTCCACCAGTAAAATGCTTTTGCTATTCATCACAACCTCCTCGTATTTTGTGAAACGTGGAGCGGAATTCGTGAAGCGTATCTCGTATTTCGTATCTCGCGCTTCGTCATTCCGGCGCACGCGCTACGCGCTAAGTTTTTTTATTAAGTTTCTTAACATTCTCGATTCGTGATCGAGTTTCTCGTTTGTTTTATCTCTTAGGTCTTGTGTAATATATCCCAAAAGCAAACTAACCTCAATTTGCGTTTCCAGTTCGGCACATGATCCGAGAGCAATATATAAAAACTGACGATACTCTTTATTATGGTAGCGGTTGAATCCCTCTGCAATATTGGAAGCAATGGACACAGACGATCTTCTCATCTGACTTACCAGGCCGTATATTTCTTCTTTCGGAAATGCTTTTGTATATTTATAAATATCGCCGATTATTTCCATAGCCAGTCGCCATACATCCAAATCCCTAAAGTTTTTTATCTTAGTTTTTTCTTCTTCCATCATGAAATCCTTCGTCGTTTGTATTATGTGAATCGTCGTTCGTGAAGCGTATCTCGTGGTTCGCGATTCACTATTCACGTTTCACGAGATACTTTTTTCCGTTGCACGCTTCACGCCTTCTATTTCACTCTGGCAGAGTGAAATAGAATGTTGCTCCGCAGCCCACCTCTCCTTCCGCCCAGATTTCGCCTCCGTGACGGGTTATAATTCTTTTTACCGTGGCCAGTCCTATTCCTGTTCCCTGAAACTCTGCTGTCGTGTGGAGGCGCTGGAAAGTGCCGAATAACTTGTCCACATAAGCCATATCAAAACCCACGCCATTATCCCGGATAAAGATTACTTTCTTTTCCGCCTGGGAAGTGCTGCCGAATTCAATCTTTGTCCGTGCTTCCTTGCCGGTGAATTTCCAGGCATTTTCTATCAGGTTTGTCAGGGCAATGTGCATCAAGGTGGGATCACCATCAATGATAATGCCTTCCTGGATAATAATATCGGCAATGCGAGCCGGATCATTCTCTTGAGACTTTTCGATAATTTCCCGGAACATATTGCTCAAATCAAGAGGTTCAAGACGCAAGTTAGCGCTGGTTACCCGCGAGAGTTTCAGCATATCGTCAATGAGCTGCCCCATATTCTGTGTTGCTTTGCGGATCCTTTCCAGATAATTGCGCCCGGTATCATCAAGGTTTTTTTTATAATCCTCCAGCAGTATCTGGCTGAATCCGTCAATGCTCCTGAGGGGCGCGCGCAGATCGTGGGAGACGGAATAGCTAAACGACTCAATTTCTTTATTAGCTGCCTCTAATGTCTTGTTAGTTGAAGCAATGACTTTTGCACTTATGCTCATGTCATCTACCAGATTCAGCAGGGCCAGCTGGCTATCGCGTAAGTCATTGGTTCGGTGCAGTACCTTCTGTTCCAGCTCTGCGTTCAATAGACTAATTTCATCATCGGCCAGCTTGCGGTAAGTGATGTCGACCGCTGTTCCCTGTGCACCGATCAGCGCTCCATCTCTATAAACTCTTGAAAAGGAACAGTCAAAAAAAACAACCTCTCCTGATTTCTTTATCATTGGTGTTTGAAAATGTGTGATCTTTTCCCCCGACATACCTTTCTGCATTTTTTCCATAGCCCTTTGACGATCTTCCTGCGGGATAAAATTGAGGATGTTCCTGTTGCCCATTTCCGCGCTTTCATAGCCTAGCACTTCCTGTGCTCTTTGGTTTACAAAAGTGATTATGCCTTCCAGGTCAATTGTGAAAATAATATCCGGGATGTTACTTAACAAACTTTTATACCTGTCTTCCGATTCGCGTAACGCTTCCTCCGCTTGCTTGCGTTCAGTGATAATATTAATACTGGACAAAACGCACTTTTCATTGTTGGTTGTAAGAAGTTCGGCAGAAAAAATGCCCGTGATCATCTCACCCGATTTTTTCCGGAATTGAAGCTCGCGATTCAACACTTTGCCCTTGCTTGTTAATTCATTGACAATAGAGGAACGATCTTCATCTTTGTTCCACAAACGTAAATCAAGCGTTGTTTTTTCCCGCAGGTCCGCTAATTGATATCCGGTAATATTAAAGAAACTGCTATTGACCTCTATAACCTTTCCGTCGGAAACTCGTGTGATCATAATAGCATAAGGAGAGGAATGAAACGCCTTGAAAAACTTTTCTTCCTCCCCTCTTACATCCATTAACAGGCGCTTGTTGAACATCATAATCAGGCTAAAGGTAAGTAAAACAAACAGCATCTGGTGAGAAATAAGTATAAACTGATCAAAGACGCGGGACTGGAAAAAATCAATTGCTGCGGGCTTGTTGAATGCATTTTCGGCAACGCGAATCGAGCTCACCAGGCAGTAAAAACAAAATACAATGCCCACACTGCGCGTCAATTGGCGCGTGCCTGGTTCCACGCGATAAAGAAGCAGCCATGCGCACTGAAAGCAGATAATCAGCAACCCCATTGCTACATTGACATTTCTTGCCGCCAGATTTGGTTGCCAAAAGGTTAAGTAAGCATGCATAAAGGCAAAAACAACCAGCAGAATATAATTATGAATCTGTGAACTTATTTTTCCGGTAAAACGCAAAAGCCCCATATAGCCAAGAATGGCGCCCGCTATCACCAGTGTATTGGAAAGAACAATAGACAGCCAGTCGGGTATGTTCCCGCGCAGAACAATCAGAAAAAACGCCGTCGTTTGCAGCGCAAAATCTAAGACAAAAAATCCTGTGCCGGCAAAACGATTACGGATCTGCCTCCACAGTACCGCAATAACGATCAGACAGACGGTATCAGTGATCACATTACTGACAATTATTGTTTTCATATCCAGCATAAAAATCCTAATTCGTTAATAGTGAAGCGTATCTCGTATTTCGTCTTTCGCGCTTCACTATTCACGTTTCACGAGATACGTTTTTCTAACTCCGCGATCCGCTCCTTGAGTTCGGCCATCTTCAGCTCCCGGCCCACGAAGGTCCGGTTCACTTCTTGGATGTGGTCTTTCGCCAGTTTGCTCTCGGTAATGTCACGAATATTAAGTTGCAGCAAAGTTGCTTTGTTGACGAGATATATATCCGCATATTTATGCACCCCGGACTTGGTTTTCAGCGGCACATCATGATAATGAATAATGCCGCTCTTGTCCAAAGTTTGCAATATCGTTTTGATATCAAACTTATCGAGCAAAACGCCGACGTCCTGAAGCTTGTTCCCGATGTTCTCCTTTTCGGTATAGCCCAACATCTTCTCGGTGGCCGGATTAGCATGGGCGATCTTCCCTTCACTTTTTTCTAGAAGAAATATCGCATCGTTTGCAGTCTCATAAGTGCGTCTGAAGACATATTCAGACTCCGCTAATATGTTTTCCAGTCGCTTGTGCTCGGTGATGTCCTCAATGGCCAAAAGGATTGTCTTGGAGTTGATGTCTTGCCGATATACTTGGCGGGCATTGAGCAGCATGACTTTATGACCGATGTACTGAAAAACATGATCAACCTCGAAATCATTGAATGCTTCTTTTTTGGGAAGGATGGTTTCCAGCAGGTCCCGCAGTTTGGGAATATCCCATTGCTTGTTCCCCAGTTCATAGATAAATTTTCCGATAGTCTCACCCGGGCTTACTTTAAAAGCTGTGTAGAAGTTGCGGTTTGCCGAGATTATTTTTAGATCAGAATCAAGTATTAAAAGGGAGTGTCGAATAGTTTCCACAATACTTTCAGCATATCTAATGGCTTCCTGAGTCAAAAGCTCAGCCGATTTGCTCACGGCTTTTAATTTTTCCAGCGCGGCATTTTGCGAGCGCAATTCCGTCATTTCAATTAAGAGCTGCTCTCTCGTCTTCTCATCATCTTTCATAAGGTCACCTCCTAAAAGCGTAATTCGTGAAGCGTCCGGCATGCGCCGGATTTCATATCTCGCGAGTCCGTCATGCCGACTCAAGAGATTTTGTCGAAATAGCTTTTACACACAGCAGCTACCTTAAAGGGTATTTCGCCGTGTCGCGCTTCGCTTGCACGGAATGACAAAAAAGTAATTATGACAAAGTCTTGTCTGAAACCTAAAGGTCATCCGCAACCGGTATGACAAGACTGACGCTTCACGTTTTACCTTCTAACTCCGCAATCTTTTCCTTCAACTCCCGCATCCGCAATTCCCGATTCACAAACACTTTATTTATCCGCTCCAGCTCGGCGGTTCTCTCTAAAACGCGTTCTTCCAGTTCTTCATTAAGCTGCTTGATATCATTTTCAGCCTGTTGCCGTTTTTTTTCAATCTCGATTATCTCGAGCGCATGGTTAATATTGCCGGTAACTTCCATAAGCAGGTTTATTTCATCTTCATTGAAAAAGAACGGGACGGCATCATAAATTGTAAGTACACCGATTACCCTGTTATGTAAAACAATTGGCAGGGCAATGGATGAATGGTAATCGCGCTTTAACGCCTCTTCCCGCCAGGGAGTCATGATGGGATCATTAGCTATATCATTGCAGTAAAATAATTTACCCTCACGGGAAGCAAGGCCTGTTGGGCCTCGGCCTTCCGTAATATCGTTTACGGATATTTTTTTGATTCTGGTGAGATAGCCTTCCTCAAATCCGTTCCAGGCGACAGGCTTGACCATTTTATTTTCCTCATCAATCAAGCCAACCCAGGCCATACGGAATTTCCCGTATTCAACGGCAATGCGGCAAGACTCAGCAAATAATTTTTCTTGTTCGCGGATACTGATAACCATTTGATTGATCTTGCTGATGACTGCCAACACACGGTTGGTTCGGGTGAGGTTCTCCTCTATCCGCTGCCGCTGAGCCATCTCCTGCCGCAAATTTTCCACGGAGGTATATGATTGCTTGAGTTTAGCCGCCATTGCATTGCTGGCACGGGCCAAATCTGTCAGCTCATCGTCTCCTGCCGTAACGATCGAATGATCCAGATTGCCATCCCCGATGATTTTGATTCCGCAAGCGAGCAAAGTCATTCGATTCGTCAGCGTTCTGTTGAGTAAAGTTGAATTGATGACGATCACCATACCGCCGCCCACAAAAAAGAAGATAATCATAAAAGCCGCTCTGTTTCTTGAAATTTTTGCTTTTCTTTCGGTTGACTCATACAGCCTTTCGATATTATCAATTAAGGCGTAGGAGTTCAGAAATACCTGGCTGATCAGCCGCGTTTTAGCTTCATCAAAAGCAAATGTTTTGTCCGTAGAGCGTTTCCCTTGCCTTTTCTTCTCTATGATCGTTAAGAATGCAGAGAACGTCATATCAAATCTTTGCTGCACCTCTTTCAACAGGGCTTTGTCCTCCGCGGTTGTAAAGCGGTTATGAGCTGTTTCAAGTAATCTCCGGAGTGTTTCGGATTTTGCCTGCCACTGGATGCTCGTTCGTTCTTCCTGATACAGAAGATAGTCATCCCGCAATGAGATGCGCTCAAAGGCGGTTTCCAGTATTGCCAAGACCAGTTTTTCATTACGCGTGACTCTGCCCAAATCCCAAAATGACCAGGTCAGGGAAATTGCTATGAGCAGAATAACAATTATGTAGATCCACGTATTAAGTCTCAGTCTTGTTTTGATCTTCATATTTTCCTCTCGGATATCGTGAAGAGTATCTCGCATCTCGTGAAGCGGAATTTGTATCTCGTTGTTCGCACTTCACGCTTCACGTGCGACGTTTCACGTGTGCTACTAACGTATTACCCGAACAGCCTCCGGTTTGACCGCCGCAAGTCCTTCGAAGTAAATGAAATCAAGATAGTTGGGCATCTCCCGGCGTGCTGTTAATTGATGTTTGATTACCCATCGCGTCTGGTCTTCAAAGTTCACAAGCAAAGCCTGGTCAAGGGTTACCCGAAACGTGAAAATGTCCCATGTTTCATTAAGGACGGCCTTATCCATTTTGAGAAATTCGGCAACATATCTCTTTGATTCTTCGGGATGATCACGTACAAATGTTTCGGACTTGACCAGCGCCTTCAGGACTTTTTTTATCGCTGAGGGATTCTTCTTTACATAATCTTGTGCGGCGACAACGCAAAAGTGCTCCGTATAGAGTGATTCACCTAAAAAAATTATCCCTTTGCTTCCCAGTTCCTTCTTCAGTTGTGTCACGGCAGGATTCCATGCGGATACTGCATCCACCTTTCCTGTGGCAAGGGCTTCGGCCATCTGGTCAGGCTTCAGATCAATTATTTTAACATATTTATTTTCAATACCATGCACCAGCAGAAATGAATCCGCAAAGAAATGCCCGGTTGTTCCCAGCGTAACGCCGATTTTTTTCCCTTTGAGGTCTGCAGGCTTGGCAATTCCCCTGTCTCTTCTGGCCACGATGGCTTCATTTTTGTTAGACGATTGGATTACTGCCAGTGTCATAATTTTCTTACCGTTCATCACGGCAAAAACTATCGGCGTGTCTCCTACTGTAGCGATATCCGCTTTTCCATCGAGCACCGCCTGTAGTGCCAGTTTCCCGAAGGCATGAGGCTGTGCCGTAACATCCAGCCCCTCTTGCGTTAAGTAATCCTTCGCGCAGGCAATGTTCATGAGAATTGCATTGCCCGCGGTGGAATAGGCAATGGTTACTTTTTCCGGCGGGCCTTCCTGCTTTTGCGGCTGGCAACCGGTGACTGTAATTGTGATGAGAGCAAGGCAGGCACTGATTACAACTGTAAAACCAGGTAGTTTCTGGAAATGAATCATATTCTTCCCTCCCCCGATCTAATTATGGTGGTTAGTAAGTATGATTATGTGATTCGTTAAGCGTGGTTCGTGTAGAGCGAGATACGCTTCACAGCCTAAGTTTTTATTTACCGAAATTTTACTCTCAATATCTATAAAGTCAATATAATTATTATGTATTAATCTCTGCGG
>JBAXON010000040.1:0-17057 GCA_037133255.1 Deltaproteobacteria bacterium | reverse complement strand
ATTAACCCTACTCAGCTTCGCATGTAGGATAATTCGACTATCGCTTCGAACTTCACTTCGTTCGTTTTCAGCGAGTCTCATTAAGGGTTGATTTACCGGGCATACTACCAAGTAAGCTTTCAAAAATTTATATTTTATTTAGTGAGACCACAGTTTCAGAATCTGAAACTGTTTGGCCGAACTATCCCGCACAGCACCCTGAATGGTATCTGCGACGGGGTTTTGAAAGCAACTTGGGATTATTCATTTTTAATTTCTATTACTAAGTTAACGTCTTTCTCGCCGCCATCGGCAGGAACACCCTTTGCTTCAACACGACCGAGGCCGCGTAATTGCGATAAAATATCTTTTAAATTTTTAGCCGGAATTTCGGCTTTTAAAATCGTTTTGCCGGCAACCAGTTTTTTTGTAACTTTTTTGGCATTATGTTTTGTCAGTATCTTTTCTGCTTCGACTACCGCGCTATTTACATTGGCAACATAAACAGAAATAACTGGCTGCACCTGATCGGTAACAGATGCGGCCATAGGCGCAGGTTTGGCAGGAGCTGCCGCCTTAAATACCCTGCTCATTTTGGCAGCACCGGACAAAGAAGAATCCTCCACACCACGATCTTGCATGCTCTCCTGCCGGGCAGCAAACTTCTGCGGTGCTTCCCGCAATACCGAAAGTTCTGTAGGTTTTTTCTCTTCTTTTTCGGCAGCAACATCAACTTTTCTGGCCGGGGATTTATCACTTGTGCCTGCAAGCTTATTTCCCTGTTTTTCCATTTTTAGCACTTTTGCGACGGAAGATACTTCTGACACTTTATCTTTCTTTGCCGCTCCAATTACCTCTTTCTTTTCCTCTGCCAATAAAGCAGGCGCGGCTTTCTTCGCTTTGGGTATTTCGACAGGCGTTGGCTCTTGCTGAGCTTCCATAACCAGTTGCGGGGCTTGCGGCACAATGGCTTTCATCTGTTCATCGCCGGAGCGGTAAATATAGACGGCCAGAATCGCGATAACAATTGTGGCCATAACCTGAATAGGAATCTTTATCCGCAGCGGATAGAACCATTTTTGGGCAAAGCTTTTCTTTTCGGCTTCTTCCCGAACCCTGGCCATAATTCTCTGCTTGAACCAGGGTGGTGGCTCCACTTCCTGCAGCCCTTGCGTCATCGCCACCACCTTTTTCAGATCGGCCAGTGCCTTGCTGCAATCCGCGCATTCTGCCAGATGCTTTTCAGCAGCCATCTTCTCGGCATCAGGCAGCAAACCCTCCGCATACAACGACAGGCTGTTTTCAATATTTTTGCAATTTTTCATAAATCACCAATCACCTTGATCAGACAATCCTTAAGAGCGTTTCTTGCCCGCGACAACCGGGATTTAACTGTCCCGTCCGGTATTCGCAAAACATCTCGAATCTCTTCATAAGAAAAGCCCTGAATGTCTCTCATCACCAGCACTTCCCGATATTCCACATCCAGCGCTGAAATGCATCTTTGCACATGAGCTTCACGCTCGCGCTGTTCCAAAAGCTCCGCCGGATTGCCGGCACCTGCCACAGCCAAACAAGCTGTGCCGCCCTGCCCTTCTGTGGATTCATCCAGCGATCCACCTTCATGCAGGGCAAGGTTCTTTCTCTGCTTTAAACGGTTCTTCGTATAATTAACCACAATCCGGTACAGCCAGGTGGAAAACTTTGCCTCCGCCTTAAACTTGTTTATAGACTTATAGGCAGCAAGGAAAGCTTCCTGAACAACATCGCAGGCTTCATCATAATCGCTCAGCATCCGGTAAGCGATATTGAGCATTTTCTTCTGATGCCGCTCAACCAGAATTTCAAACGCCTCAACATCGCCCTTCCGGCAAAGGACAACATATTGCAGATCGTCATCCCCGTCTGTCGCTTTTTTGCTATCTACTATGTTAGACATCCAAAGCAAGAATTTTGTTCCCCTGATTTTGATGGTATATTGACAACTGATATTTAATTTTCTGTCAAGAGAATATTTTTTGAAGACCTCCGTTTTGAAGACTTCAGTTCTGTAAATATAGGATGCATAATATCCCTTGACAAGAAAAAACAGCCTCCCTATAGTTCCATACATCGAAAGCAATGCCTTATCAAAAAACGAAAAGGAGGATATATTATGAAAGCATTAAAGATCATTCTTATAGTAGTTGTCGCTTTGGTAGTTGTTCAGCTTGCGCTGACCGGGATCAACATTCTACAAAAAGGTGGTGCCTATAAAAGCCAGAGCATGGAACAAATACTTGGCGTCGCTCCCGGAAAGGCCACTATAAAGGATATTGAAAAGCTGGACAAGGCAGCTATTTTCCAGCTTTTTTACGCGGCGCCTGCCCCGAAATTTGAAGAGGTAAAAGGAGAATACAGCGGGAAAACCATCCCGGTTGGCATATTGGCGACATCTGCTGATTTTTTCACTCATCACTTCTTCGGCCCCGGCCGCTGGCTGGGCAAGGCTTTCTTCCCCTTTGAAAAGGACAAAGGGTGGGGATACAACATGTTTTCAAGTAAGGGCAAGGACGGTAAAGATGAAGTCTTTCGCGTAAGAAAGATGAATACCTATATCGGCAAGTCACCCATTGACGGGAAAGATTCGTTTCATCTGGACTACAGCCCCTATAATTCCGGAACAGTACATTCAATGCATGATGAGCTTCGCAAGATCAATGACAATATTTTTCTGGGTATGGGCTATATGTTACTCGGCGGCGGATCAATCAACCCCACACCATTCCTGATTATCGGGCCTGCGGCAAAATGGGTTGGGCCTGATAAGCAGTAGAGGGAAACCCTCCGCTTTGCGGGATTGTTCAACTTACCAATTCCGTTACGTCGCAGATGACCCCACGGTAACCTTCAGGTTATTCAGGTTACTGCGCTTTCGGAATTGGAGTTTCAACAACAAAAAAAGGAGGAAGTTATGGAATTCGATTTTGCTATTATCGGCAGTGGTTTTGGAGGAAGTGTATCAGCGCTGAGGCTTGCAGAAAAGGGATACAAAGTGGTCGTCTTGGAAAAAGGTAAATGGGTGACGCCTCTGGATATGGAGGATGCGGCCAAAAGCCTGAACAAATTAATATGGAATCCTGCATTGGGCATGAAGGGGTTTTTTACCTATGATTTCTTCCGGCATGTCGCCATTGTCGGCGGTGTTGGAGTCGGCGGCGGAAGTATTGTCTATGCCGCAACCACATTGAGGCCGAAGGAAGCCTTTTACAAAGATCCTGCCTGGAGCAATCTCGGCATAGATTGGGAAAAGGAAATGAAACCCCATTACGATACCGCTTCAAAAATGCTGGGCATAGTTCAGAATCCTGTAATGGATGTCATGGATGGTTACCTCAAAGAAGTGGCGGATAAAATGGGGGCAGGCGATACATTTGGCCCTACAGATACCGGCATCTACTTTGGAACACCGGAAGTGCTTGCCGATGATCCCTTCTTCGACGGAAAGGGACCATCCCGATCCGGCTGCTATCTCTGCGGTGAATGTCTCACCGGATGCAAGCACGGCTCAAAAAACACTTTAGATAAAAACTATCTCTATCTTGCTCAAAAATATGGGGCGACAATTCTGCCATACAGGGAAGTCACAAACATCATCCCGCAGCCGGATGGCACATACATACTGAAGGTTAAGGACAACTCCGGCCGTTTCAAGAAGGCTGTCGACATTACGGCAAAAAAAGTGGTCGTGGCCGCAGGTGTTTTAAGTACACTGGAGTTGCTCTTTAGATGCAAGCAGGTTACAAAAACTCTGCCCGGAATATCGCGGCAGCTTGGTGCGGTCGTCCGGACAAATAGCGAATCCATTGTGGCTGCTTTGCCCAGGCAGGAAGATCTGGATCTTTCGCACGGCACGGCCATATCATCGGACTTTTATCCTGATGATTTCACGCACATCACGCAGAACCGCTTTCCCGAGGGCTATGGTTTTATGAAATATTTCAGCGTCCCCCTTGTGGATGATGACCATCCCGTAAGGAGATCCCTGAGAACTATTGGAAAGATGGTTATGAACCCCCTTGGTGTTTATCGGACGGTTTTTGCCAAAAATTGGTCCAAGCGGATTATTGTCCTGACCGTTATGCAAAACCATGACAACCAGCTTTCCTTCAAGTATGGCCCCAGTGCTGTGTTTTCTTTTTTGATGCGCCGTTTAAAATCAAAGACCGTTCCGGGCAAAGAAGCGCCGGTAAATATTCCGGTGGCAAACAGAGCGTGCGCTATTCTGGCGGATGTGGCCCAGGGAATACCATCCAATGTCAGCAACGAAAATCTGATGAATATGTCCACAACAGCGCATATCCTGGGTGGTTGCCACATGGGATCATCTCCCGATAATGGTGTTATTGACACATCTCACCGGGTTTTCGGATATGATGGTCTCTACGTGGTTGACGGCGCGGCAGTTTCGGCAAACGTCGGCGTCAATCCAGCGCTCACAATCACAGCGCTTGCGGAACGGGCGATGAGTCTTATTCCGGATAAGAAATCGGCGTGACAACATCAAACCTATCGTGAACGTTAAGACAGATATTGAAGCGATGATGAATGGTCAATCACGGGTATGAACCCCAAAGCAAGCTTTGGAAACATATTCCGCAGCAAGCTGCGGGGCATTAAACCCTCCGCTGCGCGGGATTTTTCAATTTACCAATTCCGCTGCGCTTGCGGAATTGGAGTTTCACAATAATTCTTAAAAAGGATATGCCATGAAAATATTACGCAAGATAATTGAAATTGATGAAGAGTTGTGCGATGGGTGTGGGAACTGTGTGACGGGATGCGCTGAGGGCGCCTTGCAGATCATTGACGGGAAAGCTCGGGTTGTCTCGGACACATTTTGTGACGGACTTGGCGCCTGTATCGGAGAGTGCCCCACCGGGGCTCTTCGAATCATCGAGCGGGAAGCGGCATCCTTTGATGAAAAAGCCGTACAGCGGCACATCGCAAAAAAGACTCTGTCTTCACTGCCATGCGGATGCCCATCAACCAATATCCAGAACTTTGGAACTCTTCCCGCCTGCGAGGCGGCAAACAAACCTGCCAACATCGGGAAAGAGGGTGCAGAATCATCTCTCACCCACTGGCCTATTCAGATACGACTTGTCCCAGCTAGCGCACCTTTTCTGAAAGGAGCTAACCTTCTTGTCCTCGCGGATTGCTCGGCCGTCGCTTTTCCCACACTTCACCGTGATCTGATGAAAGGGAAAGTAGTCATGATGGGATGCCCAAAATTCGATGACGTACAGAATTATGTAGACAAGTTTGCTGATATTTTCAGAAACGCGGACATCAAGAGCGTCACGACTGTTGTTATGGAGGTGCCCTGTTGCGCAGGCCTTCCCCTGATCGTAAAAAAGGGGATGGCAGAGGCAAATAAAATAATCCCGATGGAAGAGGTGGTGCTCAGTACAAGAGGAAAGATATTGAACAAATGATTGTTTTTTTTGTTCGTCAATGAAGCTACCTGCCGCGATCTTGGGCACATGTAAGCGCATAGAAGATGGCTATAGCTGCAAGCATCACAAACCTGAATTTTCTAAACACGGTAGATTTTGAATGCAAATAGTGATAGAGACAGTTGCAAGATGAAAACAATAAAAAATAAATTTCCTGACCTTAATCACGGGTATGAACCCCAAAGCAAGTTGCGGTGTATTATAACCTCCGCTGCGCTTTCGGAATTGGAGTTTCACAATAAAAGGAATGATAGATGGCACACTTTGGCAATGGTCCGGGAATAATGATCCCGCCACCACTAATATACTTCATTGCTTTTCTGTTTTCCTATACCATGAACAGATTTTACCCGATCCCCATGTTCGATCCTCCGCTATCGACTGTTTTGGCGGTGATTGCAGTCATACCTTCGGCCGTTTTGGGACTCTGGAGCCTGCTTGCGTTCTGGCGTGCCAGAACAAGTCTATTACCTCACAGACCGTCTTCGTCTCTGGTTACTGTTGGCCCCTATCGTGTCACTAGAAATCCCATGTATGTTTCCTTAACCTTACTCTATGTTAGTCTTGGATTTTTGCTGAGTATATTTTTGGCATTCATCATCCTTCCAGCGGTTATATTTATTATAAATATTTACGTGATTAGACGAGAAGAATCGTATCTTGAATCCAAATACGGGGAACAGTATCGGGCTTATAAAAAGAAAGTCGGCCGCTGGTTATAGTTGTTAATCATAGAAGAGAAATCTTAACTTAATTGTTATTGCTCATTATCCCTTTTTGAAAACAAAGGATATATATGTCGTCTGAATGGTTTGAATTTTTAAAAAAAGATTTTGTTCAGGGCTTTTCTGCGTCCTGCGGTTTTGAAGTCAGCCACGCAGATTTTGGCATATTTGAATCCTGCCTGACTGTCCGTGATGAACACCGGCAGCAGGATGGATTTGTTCATGCAGGGGTGATGGCAACAATGGCTGATCATACATCCGGATACGCATCCTATACGACCGTATCAGAGAGATTCCGCATCCTCACGGTAGAATTTAAAATAAACTATTTCAAACCTGCTACTGGCCCTCTCATCATCTGCCGATCAAAAGTGATAAGCAATGGTAAAAAAATAAAAGTAGCTGAATCTGAAGTATTTTCTGTTTCCAATGGGATTGAAAAACTAATCGCCAAAGGAATGTTTACCCAAATAGCAGTGGCATCAAATGATTTGCAAATTGTTTCATAATTATTTAGAATTCGATAACAGATAGACTCAGACTATTTTCAGGACAATTAGTAATCACAAAATATTCAGTCCTTCCATTTGTAATAAGCACAATTTAAACCAGATAAACATATATGTACAGCGCATCATATTTTGCGTAAGAGATGCAATCACATTGTTAGTAAAAACATGAAAACAAATTCTTAATATCTCCCTCGATAAATCCATTGACATGAGGCGTTGTTTTTAGTATTTTTTTCTAAATGCTAATTTTGGAATAATATTGAATTTCAAAATTCAACGAGAGAGGTTGTCAACATTATGGAGAGATTAAAATCAAAATACTTCGTTGCTTTCTTAATTGGATATCTCGTCTGCATGCTGGTGTCTTTGCCATCTTTTGTTTATGCCGATGTGACGATTGATAACGCCAGGGACACCACGGTTTCTCTGGCGGGCGAACCGGGCCACGAGAGCAAGATAGCCTATGTCACCAGTACCGGTAGTGTGGTAACTGGCAACCAACAAGCCATCTATGTGACTGAGAACGGGTGGAGCATTAACGTCGCCAGCGGCCGATTGGTAAAGTCGACGTTTGGCGGAGCTGGTGGTTACGGCATTATCTTCCAAGGGCTGGGCGGCGACTCCACTTCCCGGAGCGGCACATTGAATAACCAGGGAGTCATTTCCGGCTACACGGGCATCAAAATGGGCTCCGGAACAATCTACAATTACGGAAGCATCACCGGTAATGGCGACTACGGCATCGTGATGAGCGCCAGCACGGGCACGGTTAATATCACAAACAGAGGAACTATTACCAGCGGCACCGACAATCACGGCATTTATATGACTGGGGAGGGAAACAAGACAATCACAAACAGTGGTACTATTACCGGTACTGGAGCCAATTTAGGTATATTTTCATCGGGTGGCAACACAACAATCCTCAATTACGGTACAATCGAGAGCGAGACAGGAATGGCCATTTGGCTGGGCGGTTCTAACAACAAGGTGACTCTGGGCACGGGGTCAGTCATTAATGGAATTATCCGGGCTATTGACTACAACGCAACCAACACGATGATATTGGACGGCCAGGGGACTATTGTTGCAGGCCAGATCCTGAACTTTGGTACCCTTAACAAGACAGGTGCGGGAACGTGGAAGTTAACGGGTGATAAGGATTACACCAGCGGTGGTCAGCTTATGCCGATTACGGTGGAGGCAGGCATTCTGACAGTCGGCGCGCGGAGTGCTGTCGGCACTGGCGTAAAAACCAATACCTTTGTCCAAAATACCGGTGCATCCCTAGGATTTGCCGTGCAGTCGCCGGGTTTGACGGTTGGTCCCGTCACAACTACTTTGACAGGTGAACTGCGGGTAAACACCGCGAACTTCAACAACGGCACAATTGTGGTCATCCCCACTGTGGGAACCTACCCGACAACAACTACTTACTTGAATGTATTGACGGTAGGAACAGCGTTCGACGTCAACAATACTAAGTGGTCACAGGTAACATCCAACTCTGCCTTCCTCAGTCCAACTCTTGTCGAGCAAGGGACCACACGAGTTTACGACCTTGTCTTAAACCGTCTGAGTTTATCTACAGGAGCCGCTTCCAACGGTAATGCATCTTTAGGTATTGCCCTAGATGGCATGTATGAAGACGCGACCGGCGACATGCGTAACATTCTCGATCAATTGATTGGTTTGGGGACTGGTGCAGCGCAGACAGCTCTTTCTCAGATGAGCGGCGGTACGCAAAATGCATTTCAGTTTATGAGTTTCTACGGACTCAATCAGTATCACGGGGCACTCAACAATCATCTGGGAGGTGGCAGTGGTTTTACAGGCGGCTTAGGCAATGGAATGGCCGCAAATCAGTATGGCTATCCGCAGGGCATGCAGATGGCTTTTGCCGCAGGCGGCAACACATTGAGTGACGCAGCGCCAATGCTGCTGGCAATGGCCGGCAACGGTGGCCAGCTTGCTTCGGGGATAAATTGGGATCTCTGGCTTGATGGTTACTATAGCCAGGGAAATCGCCGTGCTGATGATATAATTGCCCAATACAAACAGACTCTCTACGGCGCGTTAATGGGCTTTGACTACCGGGCCACGGAAAGCCTGCTTATCGGTCTTAGCCTCGGCCTTTCCCAGACTGATGTGAAGTTTGACAATTTGCAGGATGAGGGGCGCCAGAACAGCTATCAGGGATCAGTCTATACTTACTATGACGGCAAACCATGGTACGCGGAAGGTGTTCTGACTTACGGCTATAACAAATATAAGATGGACCGTTTCATCACCGTCGGGAGTATTTCTCGGTTAGCCAATGCGGATTACAAAGGCAATGAGTACTCAGGCTATGCCGAGGTTGGCTACAAGTTTGATGCCGGCGGCGTTCTGGAGATTCGCCCGTTGGCAGCTTTCCAGGCGGCTTATCTGATGCAGGACGGTTATACGGAAACGGGCGCGGGCGATCTCAATTTGATTGTGGATTCGCACAACATCGGTTCTTACCAGAGTTACCTCGGCCTGCACATAAGCAAGGCGATAACAATGGGCAATTTTGTTTTGACACCTGATGCCAGAGCAAAGTGGGCACATGAGTTTTCCGACAACAATCACCTGATTAACGCGAAGTTCTCCAGTGCTGGTTCCGGTTCATTCACCATTCAAACTGACCGTCCGAGCCGCGACACGGCGATTGTTGGAGTTGGTCTTACCGGCAGGTTTAACAAGAACCTTTCTGCGTATATACAGTACGATGCTGAATTAAATAAGGACTACACAAACCATACAGGGATGATGGGTTTGCGCTTGTCCTGGTAACGTTATTTTCCCCGGTGCTGCGCAGTGTTTGAAGACGAAGCGATGTTAGCTGAGGAAAGAAAATATGTATAAAGCAGAAAGGCAGCATCTTTTACAGCCCTGCCTTTTTTGTGGCTTTCGAATGGCAATCCTTATCTTTATAATGAACCCAAAGTTGAGGTCTTGTAGATGAAAGGGCAAAAACCTCTTGCCGGTTACATCACAAATTCTCAAATTTGTGATGATTTATCTAGCTATTGCCAGTGCTTGATTGCAATTTTCGATAGACAATTCCAAAGATCCGCGTCATCCATAGTTTAGGGATCATTTGTACAAATAGCATATTCATCCGGTTGCTAATCCCAGGAATAATCATCGCTTTACCTTTCAAACAGGCAGTTACCCCTTTTTTAGCGACAAAATCAGCAGATAAAATCATAAACCTGGGGATAGATAGTTTTGCGCCTTGCGCGGCATTATGAAGCATATTTGTTTCGGTATAATTTGGACAGACCGCTGTAACATGCACGCCTGTTTTCTTCGCGTTCATTTCATCATTTAAAGCAATGGTGAACGCAAGTACATAACTTTTAGACGCGGCATAAACATTGTTCAGAGGGATACCAATCCATGCTGCCGTGGATGCAACATTAAGGATATAACCACTTTTGCGCGCCACCATGTCTTGCAAATATAAATGGGTGAGGGAAGTCAATGCTGTAATATTTACGGCCAGCAAATCTTCCTGCTTTTTCAGGTCAATTTCATCAAACGCGCCCATAAATAATAAACCCGCATTATTGACTAAAAAATCAACCTTCAAACCCTTAGCTCTAGTTTGATTATACAGCGATTGTGCCGCGCCTACTTTGGCCAGATCACAGGGAACAACATGACACGCTATACCATGATTTTTAGTCAAAACGGCTGCAGCCTTGCGTAGTTTATCCTCACGACGGGCAACTAAAATCAGGTCAAATCCTTTTGCGGCAAGCTCCTTACAAAACTCTAAACCAATTCCTTCCGATGAGCCTGTTACCAGCGCTGTGCGACGATTTGTCATAATGTTCACTCCATACGTTAGGTTGGAAAATCCAATAAATCTTTCTAACTATAATTAAACTATAAGAGCATTGACTTTGTCTGTCAAGGGAATATCGGCCAAAATAATTGCGGGACAGGAGGCAGTAAATATTTGCTTGTAATGAACGCAAATATTAGCTATAAAATAGGGGAATTAATTATCAGCCTTTCAACTTGTCAAAAAAAACCATGATTGTGATAAAAACCACTGTGGGGGGGGTAATTATGGGCGAAGACATCAGCGATTATACAAAAAACATGGTGGATTTAAGAAGGCACATGTGGATGGACGGTGTGGAAGTGGAATTGCGCCGTCTTATCTGGCAAATTGCCACTGTCGGCAAATATATCTCTGCAAAAATTCAGGAATCCAATCGTAAGCTTGCCGGATTCCAAAATATTTATGGCGACGACCAGCTTGCCTTGGATCGCATTTCCGATGAAATATTAAAAAGTCAATTGCATTTTTCCGGGTTTGTCCGTCAATATGCCTCCGAAGAACTCGAAAATATTGTTGATATCGGTACAGGCAAAGAAAAATATATAGTTACCGCTGATCCGCTGGATGGGTCATCGCTTGTGGATACCAATCTGGCCATCGGCACGATTATCGGCATTCACAAAGAATCTGTTTTGGATACGGGCCGAAGCACAATGGTGGCGGCGCTCTATATTACTTACGGGCCTTTGATCACAATGGTCTACTCGGCGGGAAATGGCGTGCACGAGTTTGTGCTAAATCGGGAAGGCGAGTACCTCCTGTCACAGGAAAAGATCAAGTTGAAAGAGAAAGGTTCGATCTTTTCACCGGGTGGCCTGCGCCGTGATTGGACACCGGGACATCTTAAATTTATCGAACAACTGGAAAAAGAAGGTTATAAGCTTCGGTACAGCGGCGGTTTTGTCCCCGATATTAATCAGGTACTAATCAAGGGAGGCGGTGTGTTCACTTATCCTGCGTTGCAAAAATCGCCCCAGGGGAAGCTGCGTTTGCTCTTTGAATTGCAGCCGATGGCCTTTATTATGGAGCAGGCAGGCGGCATGGCAACTGATGGCAAGCAAGACATCCTCGCCCTGAAGGTGGAAAGTGTCAATCAATGCTCGCCTATTTATATCGGCAGCACAAAAGAAGTGCTTATGGCCGGACAATTCCTTTCACAATCGCAGGTATAAATCTTATATTTAATAAGGAGCGCAAATGATTTACGAAAATAAAACCCAATTACAAAAAGGATGCGAGCAGATACTGGAAGTGGATGGCACTGATATTCACATATTGGATGAAGCGAAGCTAAAAGATAAATTGATTGATGATTTGATTTATACGGCGGTCTTCAGCCCTGATCCGGCAATTCAAGCCGCAGCTTCGTGGCTGATCCGCCGCGCGGCAGCCGCTTTGGGCATTATGTCTGCTTCCATTCAATCGCTCTATGAGGCGATGGGAAAAAGTGAGGTGCAGGGATTTACAGTGCCGGCAATCAACGTTCGGACAATAACTTACGATTTCGCCCAAGCGGTTTTTCGCGCGGCAATTAAAGGAAAAGTAGGGCCGGTTATTTTTGAAATTGCCCGTTCGGAAGTAGATTACACATCGCAGCGGCCTGCGGAATTTACCAGCGCGGTAACGGCTGCCGCGATTAAAGCCGGGTATCGGGGACCAATCTTTCTGCAGGGGGATCATTTTCAAATAAACGCCAAGAAGTTTGCCGCAGATGCTGCCAAAGAAACTCAAGCGGTTAAAAACCTAATCTGGGAAGCAATTGAAGCCGGATTTTACAATATTGATATCGACACCTCGACGCTTGTGGATTTGAGCAAATCAACAGTGAAGGAACAGCAAAAAGTGAACTACTGCCTGGCGGCGGAACTCACAACAATGATTCGTGATCTGGAACCGGAAGGGATTAATGTTTCCATTGGCGGCGAGATTGGTGAAGTCGGCGGGAAAAACTCTACAATAGAAGAATTAAATGTCTTTATGGATGGCTACAATGAAGAGCTTAAAAAAAGCGGTGAGTCGCTCAAAGGCATAAGCAAGATCAGCATTCAAACAGGGACAACGCATGGCGGAGTTCCTCTGGCCGATGGCAGCGTAGCCAAAGTTAAAATTGATTTTGAGGTACTTGCGGCGTTATCTGAGTTAGCGCGTACAAAATACGGTCTTGCCGGCGCGGTTCAGCACGGAGCATCCACTCTTCCTGATGAAGCCTTTGATAAATTCCCGGAAACTGCCACCGCCGAGGTTCATCTGGCGACAGGTTTCCAAAATATGATTTACGATAGCGCGAACTTCCCGCCCGATTTGAAAGAGAAAATATATGATCATTTAAAAAATAAAATGAAAGACGAGTGGAAAGAAAAGGATACCGAAGAACAGTTTATTTACAAGACACGTAAAAAAGGATTTGCCCCGTTTAAACTGGAATTATGGCATTTGCCGGCAGATATTCGCAATAAAGTATGCGCTGAACTGGAAAAACAGTTTTCATTTTTATTTGAAAAATTGAAAGTCAATTCCACAAAAGATGTCTTGAATAAATATGTTCAGACCGTGGATGTGCATTTGGAGCTACCGGCAGCCTTAAAAAGTTAACTGAACAATCAACCTATTTTTCGCATTGCCAGCTGACGATATAATCCAGCGGTTTTTCCTGGGGAGCAGTGGCATCAGCCAGCCATTCCCCTTTGATACCCAACTCCTGCAGAGTCATGCCAAAATGGCTCATTGCGATACCCAGATCAATATCCTGCAGAGAAACCATCCCCATTAATTTATAGCTGAAAGTTCGCGCAATGTAGAAATGAAAGACGCTTCGCTTTGCGTCATATAAAACGCGCCAGGGCTGCTTGTTGGTAGCAGAAGGGGCAATGCGGACATTCTCCAGGGCTTCTGCGTAAATTCCTGCCTGCTCTTGCTTTAAAGGTGTGGAAAAATTCCCGGTAAAGAAAATATCAGACCAGGGTTTTCGCTTATCGGAACCGTTAACGCCGCGCATCATTCTTTCGGCTAAAGATTTTCTCTGTGCCGGGTAGCCTATAGGCGTTACGGTGGGCAGTAATTCATCTTTTTGCAAATCAACAGCACGGGCAAAACTGCTGGAGCTGAAAGTTCCACCGAGCCAGCAGGTTCCCAACCCCAGTTCGGTTGCCCGCAAAATCAGTAATTCCTTGCAGTAGCCGTAATCTTCCATGGCGTTTACCGTATCTTTGATTGCGCCTGCGACAAACAAGCGGGCATTTTTTATAACACCATAGGTGCCTAATTTCTTCCACTCCTGTGGTGACGATGAATCGGCGCTAACCATTGTGAATCTGGGTTTACTGCCAAATGGACCTGCAGGTAGAGAATTCATAATCTCTTTTAGTTTTTGCAGCGTCTCATCGTCTATTGGTTTATCCGCGTAAGTGCGGCATGAAAATCGTTTTTTGATGATTTCAGTTATTGTCGGCATAAAACCTCCACAAATATTATTTACAAAAATCCTTTGTAGATGTACTATAAAGTAAGTTAAGCTAAAAACATATCAATAAATTATGACTCAATATTCGTGAGGAACATTTATGAAAGTAGCAAATGTTGAAGAAATGCGCGCTATAGATCGCTATGCCATCGAAAAGTTTGGAATTCCCGAAGAAATCCTGATGGAAAATGCCGGACTTGCAGCGATAAATGTGCTGAAAAATAAAATCAACATTAAAGACCGGAAGTTTGTCATTTTCTGCGGCTCAGGCAATAATGGTGGTGATGGTCTGGTTGTTGCCCGTCTGCTTCATTCCGGCGGTGGTAGCGTAAAAGTTTTTTTACTTGCCGATAGCACCAAGTATCGGGGCGCAGCGAAAACAAATTTTGCCATAATTACAAAACTACCGATAGAAGTAATTAAACTAGAGAGCGCGAGCGCCGTCAAAAAGGATATCGCCCATTGTGATGCTATAATTGACGCTATTTTCGGCACCGGCCTTGATCGACCTGTTGCCGGATTGGCCTCAGACGTAATCGCGCTCATCAATAAAAGCAAAAAGAAAGTTTTGTCCCTGGATATTCCTTCCGGTGTTAATGGCAATACCGGCAATGTAATGGGTACGGCAATTAAAGCGGATTATACCATCACTTTTGGTTTGCCCAAAATCGGCAACATGCTTTATCCTGGCTATGAGCTTTGTGGGGAATTATTTGTCAGCCGCATTTCTCTCCCGCCATCTGTCTATAAACAAGATAGTATTCCTGTGCAAACAAATGACTATATCCAACTTCCCGCCCGGCCTGCGGAAGCTTACAAAGGCTCAACAGGGAATGTCCTTTTTATTGCAGGTGCTGCCAATTACTACGGCGCACCTTATTTTGCTGCAATGTCTTTTCTGAAATCCGGCGGTGGTTATGCCAGGCTTGCCGCGCCGCGTTCTGTAGTTCCTGTTATCGCGAAGCGGGGACGGGAGATTGTTTATTTGCCACAGGAGGAAACATCGGAGGGAAGTATTGCCTTTCACAGCAAAAAAGGATTGCTGGCTGCTGCGGCAAATGTGGATATGGTGGTCATCGGCCCCGGTCTTTCATTGCAGGAAGAAACCGTGAGACTAGTCAAAGAGTTGACAGCAGAGATCAAAGTACCGCTGCTCATTGATGGTGATGGTCTCACGGCGATTGCCGATAATCCGGAAATCTTGCAAAGCCGGGAAGCCCCGACAATCCTGACGCCGCACCTAGGGGAAATGGCGAGGCTTTCCGGCAAGTCCGTGGTAGAAATCAGCGGCAATAAAATCGGAATTCTTCAGGAAACAGCAGAAGCGCTTAAAGCTACAATTGTTTTGAAAGGCCCGCATTCACTCATTTGCACACAAAGGGGTAAAGTTTATATCAATTTGAGCGGCAATGCAGGGATGGCAACAGCCGGTTCCGGTGATGTTCTCACCGGTTGCATTGCGGCAATGTATGGAATGGGATTAAAGACTGATGAGGCGGCATGCAAAGGAGTATTCCTCCACGGTTATGCAGGAGATCTGGCCGCGGCAAAAAAAGGCGCCGACAGCATCACGGCAAAGGACATTATGGAATTTCTGTCGCAGGCTATGAAGAACGACCGTGCGGGAGTATCGGCGCAAAATACTATGGGCCACCGGTATTTTTATTGAGAGACAACATTTTTAGTTCTTCAAGGCGTAATCATTGATGTTGTTTTCTCGGCTTTTATGATATTGAATACATAAGGATGGAATATACAATGAATATAAAAATATCAGGTTTGATCACGGTAATTATGGCGCTATTTATGGCAACGGCGATTCGCGCCGCGGAAAATGTTACGCCAAAAGTGGGAAGCCCAATGCCTGCTTTTGAACTGCAAATGTTAAATAATCCTGCCGATCTTCAATATCTTGGTCTGCCCGCGGGAGGCAAATCCTATAGGATTAATCAGGTAAAGGCCAAAGTTGTAATCATTCAAATATACAGCATGTACTGTCCTTATTGCCAGGCCGAGGCGCCTAATGTCAATCGTCTCTACTCGGCGATAGAGAATAATTCCGCTCTCAAAGACAAATTTAAAATTATCGCTATTGGCGCCGGCAATACGCAGTTTGAAGTTGGAACATATAAAAAGAAATACGCGGTAGCGCTTCCGCTGGTTCCCGATGAGAATTTTACAATCCATAAAATAGTGGGTGAAGTGAGAACCCCTTATTTTATAGCGGTAAAATTAAATAATGACGGCAAGACGGAAGTCATTTATTCTAAGCTTGGGGCTTTGGGTGGTGTCGATCAATTTCTTAAGCAGCTGGTGATTTTATCCGGATTGAAATAGGAGGGTGTAATGAAAAAAACAGCAATTCTGACGGTTATCGCTTTTTGTTTTTTCGGATTTAACGCTTACGCCGAATCCGATGCATTTAAAGACAATATTTATCATCACGGCCAGTTAAAACCTGTTGACAGTAAGCTGAAAGTTAAAGTTGGACAAAAGGCTCCTGATTTTATACTCAAGGCTGTAAGCGGCAAAACGGTGTCGCTTAAGGATTATAGAGGCAAAAAAAATGTTGTAATTTCTTTTGTTCCTGCCGCATGGACACCGGTTTGCTCCGACCAGTGGCCGGGCTACAATATTATTTCAGATATATTTGAAAGTAATGATGCTGTCTTATTGGGAATCACAGCGGATAATATTCCCACTCTTTTTTCCTGGACAAATCAAATGGGAAAATTGTGGTTTGAAGTTTTATCCGATTTCTGGCCGCATGGAAAAGTTGCGGCAAAGTTCGGCGTGCTGAGATCGGAAGGCGTTGCGGAGCGGGCGCTATTTATTATTGATAAGACAGGCACTATCCGTTACATTGATGTCCATAACATTAATCAACGTCCGCCACTGGAAGACCTTGTGCGGGAACTGGAAAAGTTGAAGTAAATATTCATGAGAGTTAGATTGTAATACCAAGTTGCTTTCAAAACCCCGTCGCAGATACCATTCAGGGTG
>JBAXON010000039.1:0-17080 GCA_037133255.1 Deltaproteobacteria bacterium | reverse complement strand
CTGCGTATCCATACTCACATAGTGGTGGTATATTCCTTGTTGTTTTTCAGCTTTCAGGGAAGCCACAAAGTCGGCAAGCGGCATATTGAGGCCGAAGTATCTTCCCATTTTATTGATATCGGAATTGAAATCGCCATAGTCCTCATTGAAGCGTATTCCCGAAGACATTTGCAGCACATTTTTGATGGACACGCCATTGTATCCGGAATTTTTCAACAACGGCAAATAATCTGTTACCGGCTGATTAATATCTTTTATGCTGCCTTCGGAAACAGCGATGCCGAAAAGGGCCGACACGAAAGATTTCGCCACCGACCAGGAGATGGCTTTCGAGGCTTCAGTATTTCCCTGATAGTATTTTTCAAAAAGAACAGTGTCGTCTTTGATCACGATGAAGCCGGTGGTACCGGTGCGGTCAATAAAGGAACTCACGCTCTTTGCTTCGCCATTAAATGTGTATTTTTCAGGCAGTTTCTTAATGTTCTGTTTGAAGGTAAAAACATCTGGACCATGGGAAATGGTTCGGGAGTTGAATTTATCACCCATGGTTCGGAAATTTTCAACGATAACGTCTGAATTAAAAAGATTTATGACTCGGTACAATCGTTGGAGCCGGTCAAAATTAAAAATCATCGCGATTAAAATAATACCAAGGAAAACGCCGAATCCAATTAAGATCTTTCTACCAATTTTCTTGCTTTTAGTTTTCTCCATCAGAATTCACCTCTAATTTTAATTTACAGCGTTCTTTGCTGTATTGTTTCAACTGAAGAAATATATACCTTTATAAAATCTTTTGCAAAAACGATTTTGTTCTCTCATGCTTTGGATTTGAAAATATTTCTTCCGGAGGCGAATCCTCCAATATTTCCCCTTTATCCATAAAAATAACCCGATTGGCAACTTCTCTGGCAAAGCTCATTTCGTGAGTAACCACCATCATCGTCATACCATCTTTGGCCAGTTGTTTCATTACCTCTAAAACCTCTCCCACTAATTCCGGGTCTAAAGCGGAGGTTGGTTCGTCAAACATCATAATTTTAGGATTCATGGCCAGCGCTCTGGCTATGGCAACTCTTTGCTGTTGACCACCGGAAAGCCTTGATGGGTATTCATCTCTTTTGTCCTCAAGGCCTACCTTTTTTAAAAGCAGAGTCCCTTGTTCAATAGCTTTTTCTTTCGTAATTTTTCTCACAGTAAAAGGGGCTTCAATTATATTTTCTAAAGCAGTCAAATGCGGGAATAAGTTGAATCTTTGAAAAACCATACCAAGTTCAGCACAAACCAAAGCTACCTTTTTAGGAGAAATTTTAAAACTGTCTTTTCCCTTAACTTTTTCGTCTACTAACTCTCCGTCAATTATAGTTCTACCTTCAGTTATTCGCTCAAGATGATTAAGGCACCTTAAAAGAGTGCTCTTGCCGGAACCACTAGGCCCGATTATACAAACAACGTCTCCTTTAGTCACCTCTAAATTAATATTCTTTAAAACTTCTAATTTACCAAATGATTTATAGACATTTTGCAGCTTAATCATTTAAGTCCCATCCTACTCATAGACCGAATATTTTTTTTCTAATTTGCTAAAGACAAAGGTGAATACGGTTGTCATGGCCAGATATAATATGGCACAAGGAATATAATAAATGGCATTACCGGAAGAATTTGCCAAAAGCGAAGTTGTTCTCATTAACTCTGTCATGGCGATAATCGAAACCAGGGAGGAATCCTTCAAAAGAGCAATAAATTCATTTCCGGTCGGAGGAATGAGTCGTCGATAAGATTGAGGAATAATAATTCTTCTCATTGCCTGGGTGAAGCTCATCCCCAAGGCCTTTGAAGCCTCCATTTGCCCTTTGTCTATTGATTGAATCGCGGCTCGAATAATTTCGGCAAGATATGCTCCGGAATTTAAACTAAGGGCAATAAACGCGGCAGGCAGCGCGTCAATAGTTATGGGTGTAAAGGTAGGTAGAGCATAGTAAATAAAAAATATTTGCAGCAGCAGAGGGGTCCCCCGAAAGAGCCAGATGTAGAATTGAGAAAGTCTGTCAAAAAACGCGTTTTTTGATAATCTTCCCAAAGCTAAAAGCAAGCCTAAAATCAGCCCAAAGAAAATGGAGACTAATGTCAGCAGAATTGTAAGCCCGGCACCCTGCAACAATGCGGGCATAGCGACTATAATTTTTTGAAAGCCCAAATCTTCTCCACTCCCTAGATGACATTAATTCATTTCTTTTAAAACCGCATCAATATTGCTTGTTAAATCAGCATTAAACCATTGCATAGAAATTTGCTTCATTGTTCCGTCTGCCCTCATATCATCCATTGCTTTTTGAATTTTATCTGCCAAAATTTTATTTCCCTTCTTTAAGCAAACACCAATAGGTTCGTTGGTAAGCTTGGCAGAAGCGGCTTTAAAATTAGCTTTATCCATACCGATGTAATATTGCCCTACAACTTCGTCAACTATAATAACTTCAATCCTGCCTGCTTTCATATCAGCAAAAGGTTGAATAACCTGGTCATAAGTTTTAAGCTCGGCATATCTTGTCCCTTTTGCCTGTAGCTTTGTAGCCGATTCATGCGCGGTAGTTGAAACCTGACAGCCTACCTTTTTACCGGCTAAGTCCTGTGGCTTTGTAATTGAATTGTCGTCAGGTTTAACGATTATCATTTGAGAATTTGCTATATAGGGCGTTGTAAAGGTAAATCCATCTATTCTTTTTGCTGTCATGCTGACAGAAGAAATAATACAGTCAAATTTATTAGTGTTCAGAGCGGAAAAAATACCATCCCAGGCCGTAGTAACAAATTGTGGTTCTTTGCCCAAACGCTTAGCTATTTCTTTAGCAACGTCAATGTCAAAGCCGATTGTATTGCTTTTTTCATCCTTATATTCCATTGGAGGATAGCTGTCATCGACGCCAATTTTCAGATATTTACCATCAATTGTTTCTGAGCAAGAGGTAACGAAAAATACATTCACCATAATAAGCACCACAGTAAAAATTGAAAATACTTTTTTCATTTACTACGTCTCCCTATTTTAGCCATTTAATTTTTTTAATATTTTGTCTTTAATTTTGCTATCCACTCCAAAATTACCACTATCGTTAATCAAAGCTTTTCGAATTTGCGCAATTTCAGCTTCCGTAAATAAAATATTCTTCCCCATGTTTCCCGCTGTAATTTTTTCTGTAATCTCAGAGATAACCTTCTTTGCTTTTAGAAAATTCTCAAAATAGTAGACCTCAAAAGCCTGATCAATAATGCCGCCATTTTCCAGATAAATCGTGGTTAATTTTGAAGCTTCAATTCCAACCTCTTTAGAAATATCACTTATTTTATATTGACCCAAATAATCAATATAACAATACCCTGCTTTTTTACCGGAGTTTCTCACAATGAAATTAGCGGTATCAATCATTAAATTATTCCTTTTTGAGGTCTTGCTGACCGTTTTCTTGGAAGTTCCATATCATCATTGTCGGAAAATAACATCAATGAATAACCATAATTTGATAAAGAAGAACCTTTGAATATCATCTTTTTCAGGAGGCATCTTAAGTTAGCAGCATCCGACTGTCCCATTAAAAAAGGGTGAACTTTTACTTAACTTATGCTATAAAGATTTTAACAGGTTTAAGGCGTTAAAAGTCGGCCAGTTTGCCGGCTTTTTTAATTTTAAATTAAGTCGGCCAACTGGTCGGATTAAAAATACTAAGCTAGGAGAAACATCATGAACATCACAAGTTGGAAAAAGGACTACGAAAAAAAACGAGTGACGGCACAGGAAGCCGCAGCAACCATCAAATCGGGGGATATGATCATTCTGCTTCCCGTCAACAGCATGCCCATAGACATCCTCAATGCACTGGCGGCACGCAAGGAAGAGCTGCACAAGGTGAAGATAGCAAGTAACCTCATGACCTACCCCTTCGCATTCGTAAATGGTGATTATGCGGGGCACATTACCTATTACAGCGGCTACTTTGGGCCTTTGGAGAGAATGTTCCATTCACAGGGGAATGTGGTTCCCTTCCCCATGCATCTTTCTAAGAGCTCTATTGCTTTGGATCGCGCCAAATATTCGGATGTTGCTCTGCTGGAAGTCACACCGCCCGACAAGCGTGGTTACATGAACCTGGGGCCCTGTGGCGCTGTCTATGGTCGTTACGCCATCGACAAGTGCAAGAAGGTCATTGTACAGGTCAACACTAAGACTCCGTGGATTCACGGGATTGATAATCTGGTCCATGTGGACGAAGTGGATTATATTGTTGAGGCCGATCATGATCTTGTTCCCGTGCCAGAAATCGTCATCACGGATGTGGAAAAGAAGATCGGCGAAAACATCGCCGCGCATATCCCGGACGGTGCTACCATCCAGCTGGGCATCGGCGGCATCCCCAACGCAGTGGCCTATTTCCTGCACGACAAGAAGGATCTGGGAGTACATGCAGAGATTCTGAGCGATGCCGTGGCAGAGCTTGCCGAGTTGGGCGTGATCACCGGGAAGAAAAAGACCTTGTACCCGGGCAAGATTGTAGTGGGAGGCCTGATCATCGGTACGAAGAGGCTCCTCGATTTTGTGGATAACAACCCGTGCGTAATGACCATGCCTATTGCCATAGCGAATCATCTTGATGTCATTAAGCAAAACGACAACATGTGCTCTATCAATGCGGGACTCACCGTTGATCTCACAGGTCAGGTGGCATCGGAGACCATTGGGCATACGCCCTACAGTGCTACCGGCGGCCAGCTCGACTTCGTTCGGGGTGCCGCTGCTTCAAAAGGCGGTAAATCTTTTATCGCGCTGAAATCCAGTTCATTGAAAAAAGATGGAACCCTAACCTCGAGAATTGTGCTCAACTTTACGCCCGGCACCGTGGTCACGACGCCTAGATCCGATGTTATGTACATTGTTACCGAGTACGGCGTGGCCGATCTCTATATGCGCTCGGTACCCGATAGGGTCAAGGCGATGATTTCCATTGCCCATCCCGATTTCCGCGAGGAATTGGAAAAGCAGGCCTACGATGCAAAACTGCTGATCCCGGCATGCAACAAGGAAAATATCTAATAGTAGAAGTGTAGAATTTTGGATGACGATTTTTCGACTTTAATAAAAGGGCTAACCGTTGAAAGTAGTTGTGCTTAAGAAATTTTAATGGTGCCGAAGCCGGGACTTGAACCCGGACAGGCATACACCCACTAGACCCTGAACCTAGCGCGTCTACCAATTCCGCCACTTCGGCATTTGAGAAGTGCTCTATAATGTTAAGGCCATTATTGTCAAGACAAAATGAGCTTGAATTTAATTTCTAAAATGCTATGTTGCACAACTTGCTGATTTGGAATCAGGTAAAGAGATAGGGATAATGATAGTATTTAAATCTACAGATGACATAACCAATGATTTTCGCTCATCGTTTGTCACAATCGGCAACTTTGACGGCGTACATTTGAGCCACCGGCATATTTGCCGCAAACTCTCAAGTGATGCCGCGGAGGCTGGGGCAAAATCTTTGGTGATCACTTTTGATCCTCATCCCAAGATGATTCTGCATCCGGATATTCGACCTTTTTTTCTGATAACTACGCTTGAAGAAAAGCTGGATCTACTAGAAGAATGCGGCATTGACGCGACGCTGATCATTGCATTTTCGCCCGATTACGCAAAGACTACGGCCCGGGAGTTTGTTTATGAAACACTGGGGCAGAAGCTGGCGATAAAAAAAATTATCATCGGCCATGACTACACTTTCGGCCAGAACAAGAAAGGTAACGATACTTATTTGATTTCTGCGGGACAGGAACTGGGGTTTGAAGTCGAGGTTATTGACGCCTTCAAGCTAGGAGAAGATATTGTCAGTAGCACGCTAATTCGTAATCTGATTGTGCAAGGAAAGGTCGGGGAGGCAGCCAGGCTTCTGGGCAGAGAGTATAATGTCGCAGGCACGGTAGTTACCGGTTTTGGACGCGGTATTAAACTTGGTTTTCCCACTGCCAATATAAATCCGGAAAAAGAATTGCTGCCGCCGGCGGGCATTTATGCCGCTTTTGTCAGTGTGGGAGGCAAGCGTCACATGGCGGCTCTAAACATTGGCGCAAAGCCCACCTTTGCCGATTATACTTTTACTTTTGAAGTTCACTTGCTTGACTTTGAAGGTGATCTGCGAGGCAAAAGGCTAAATACTGATTTTGTGGAGAAGTTGCGGGACATTGCTAAATTTGATAGTCCCGAAGCGTTGAAAAAACAGATTGCGGCAGATGTGGAAAAAGTAAGAGCAATACTGCTCAAAAATTTTTAAAATAGTACATAAACGTATTTGGAGGATATAGGGAAATGTTAAAAATTGCTATAGTCGGCGCAACCGGGATAGTTGGTCAGCAGGCGATTGTTAGTTTGCTCGGGCACCCCTGGTTCAAAATAACAAAGCTCGTCGCTTCGGAGCGCTCGGCGGGGAAAAAATACAGTGAGGCGCTGAAAGATGCCAACGGATCTTCGCGCTGGTGGTGTACTGAAGAACTGCCGCAAGATATAGCCAGTATGGTTGTGGAAGAGGCAGCATCTTTCGATCCGACTTCTGTGGATATAATTTTTTCCACAATGGATGCGGATGCCGCCAAAGTGCTGGAACCAAAGTATGCCAAGACCACTCCGGTTATCAGCACAGCTTCGGCCTTTCGTTATGAAGACGATACACCGATTCTCGTGGGCGGTGTTAATATGGATCACGCAGCCCTGCTTGCCGTGCAGCAGAAAAATCGTGGCTGGAATGGCTTTGTCTCACCAAAACCTAATTGCACAATTGCCGGTCTGGTTGTTTCGCTCAAACCAATTCAGGATCTTTTTGGCGTAAAGCAGGTAGTGATGACTTCCCTTCAGGCTATGTCCGGAGCGGGAAGAACTCCGGGTTTATCGGCCATGGATATGACGGAAAATGTAGTTCCCTACATACCCGGCGAAGAGCCCAAAGTGGAAACCGAGCCGCAGAAGATTTTAGGTAAATTTACCGGCGGCACCATTGAAAACGCCAAGTTTGGTATTACGGCGACTTGTACACGTGTGCCGGTTCTGGATGGCCACATGGTTTGCGCGTTTGTACAAACGATCAAACCCTGTACGCCGGAAGATGTCAAAAAGGCGATGATTAATTATGGGAAAGATTTTGCGGAACTGGCGCTGCCCAGTTCTCCCGCGCATCTGATAGATGTTACCGATGATCCTTTCCGTCCTCAGCCGAGAATGGACAGGGAAAAAGGCGGTGGCATGACGGTCAGTGTTGGCCGCATCCGCAAAGACCCGATTATTGAAAACGGGATCAAATATGTTTGCCTGGCCCACAACACCAAGCTGGGCGCGGCTAAAGGCGCTCTGCAAACCGCAGAATATCTGGTCAAAAATTATTTGAAGCTGATTAAATAGTTTTCAGAGAAACCCCGACCTTTGTTTTCAAAGGCCGGGGTTTTTTGTTGTGAAACTCCAATTCCGAAAGCGTAGCGGAATTGGTAAGTTGAACAATCCCGCGCAGCGGAGGGTATAAAACCCCGCAGCTTGTTCTTGTTGCGGAATCTTTTTCCAAAGCTTGCTTTGTGGTTCATACCCGTGATCAATTCCCGTAATTACTTACAGGCCAGCATCGTGCCTCGGCAATTGGCAGCGCCGCACAGGCAGGCGTATTCTTTCTTTAGCTTGGCTGTTTTGCGCGCGTCAATCATCAGACCATAGTCGTAAGAGAGTTCCTCGCCGACTTTGATATCGCGCAGAGCTGTAAAGAAAACGCGATAGCCATCCTGATTTGCTTCCAGATTTGGTTCGCAGGAATGATTGATCCACCGGGCGGAGTTGCCACGTATTTTGCCATCTATGACGTGCCTGTCGTCCAGATGGAAGTAGAAGGTGTGGTTGGGCTGACTGGGATCGTGAGGGTGGATGCGCTGGGCTTTCTTCCAGGTGATGATCTCGCCCTTATACTCAAGCACCTTGTCACCTTCCTTGAGGCGACGGACGGCATAGACGCCTTTGCCGTGGATGTTCGATTCGCTCACCTGAGTGCGGCGACCACCTTTAATGGGGACGGTTCTATTTATTTTCATTTTTCCTGTTCCTTATTCTCGCCCTATCCGGATTTCAGTTCAACTATCTGCCAGGCATGGTCAAACGGAAACCGATGAAGCTGTAACGTTTGCCGGGGTTGTTCCTGTATCTGTTAGTCGAACGGGTGCCATTCGGATCGTTGCCCCAGCAGCCGCCGCGCAAAACACGGGCGGGACCGGCTGCCGGCCCTTGAGGGTTGTCTTTGGGGCTGTTCGCGTAATAATTCTCCCCATGCCAATCATTACACCATTCCCAGACATTGCCGCCCATATCGTAAAGGCCTAAGCCATTTGGTTTTTTCCGGCCTACGGGATTTGTTTTCTTTTCAGAATTGATTTTATACCAGGCATAATCAACAAGAGTATTTTCATTGCCTGTGCCCGCGTACTTCTCATCCTTGCCACCGCTTCTGGCGGCATATTCCCATTCTGCCTCCGTCGGCAGGCGATACTTTTTGCCGGTTTGGGAATTGAGTTTACGCAGAAATTCCTGGATATCATTCCAGGAGACTTTTTCCACCGGACAGTCACTGCCACAGTTCCTGAAATTGGATGGATTGCTGCCCATTACCTTCTGCCACTGTCCTTGGGTTACTTCATGTTTTCCCATGTAGAAGTCATTTACGCAGACTTCATGGACTGGTTTTTCGTCATCGTATCCGTCACTGGAGACAGAGCCCATCTGAAAGCAGCCGCCTTTGACAAAAGCCATTTGTATGCCGGTTGCGGAATCAACAAATGATGCTCCCTCTTGAGTCGCTGTTTCGTTTTTTTGTTCAGCGGCAAACGCAGGCAGGCAGTACAGCATTGCCAGCAATAACAGAACCATCAAATAGGATTTCTTCTTAATCATAATTTCAGTGTCCCGGAACAATGAGTCGGGACGATTCCTGCCGTTGCATTTCCTTGGCCTCGGCAATCATCGCCTGAACCGTTTGTTCAATGGCTTCGGGTAATTTGGCTGCGGCCTCGCTGAGACTTTTTACCCCTTCAATGATACACTGTACCGGAACTGGTCCATTGGGGGACATAAGCTGGGTCATGCCGGTAAAAATTGCTTCACGGCTTCCATCAACCGAGCCGTCAATCTTGACTGGTGTAAGACGCCGTATTGTGGCAAGCTTCAGGTCAGTAAAGGTTTCTTCCTTATAAAGATCGTCAATATTTACTTTAATATCTGTTATTTTGGTTCCGCCTGCGTCACTCATTTTTTGTTTCCTCCTGTAATATAAATTCTCAATTTAAGATGGCATCGAAGCTTCGCTCAGCCCTTTTCCATCGTTTTATGAAATTGTATTTGCGGCCATTCTTCCATGGTATGCGTTAGCCGCCAATCGGAAAGCGCCAGATAGACAAAGTTACCTTCCGCGTCGGAGGCCACATTCATCTGATTTTTTTTCTGAAACTCTTCCATTTTTTTTGGATCATCTGACGTAACCCAGCGGGCGGCGGCGTAATCCGTTTTTTCATAATCGGCATAAACACTATACTCATTTTTGAGTCGCGACATAGTCACATCAAATTGTAGATTGCCTACCGCGCCCAGGATATTGTCTGATCCCCACAAAGGTTTAAAAACCTGAATAGCGCCTTCTTCGGATAGCTGAAGCAACCCTTTTTGTAAATGTTTTATTCTAAGTGGGTCTTTGAGACGCACACGGCAAAAATGCTCCGGGGCGAAATGGGGGATGCCTGTGAACTTGAGCGGTTCCTTCTGCGTAAAAGTATCGCCAATTTTGATTGTGCCATGATTGTGGATGCCGATGATATCGCCGGGATAAGCTTCTTCAATATTGGTGCGGTCTTGCGCCATAAAAATTGTGGCATTAGATAAAGATACTTCTTTGCCGATGCGATGATGAATAACATGCATACCGCGCTCAAATTTGCCGGAACAAATCCGCATAAAGGCGATGCGATCGCGGTGCGCCGGATCCATGTTGGCCTGTATTTTGAACACGAAGCCTGCAAAATCATCCTCATCTGGTTTAACAATTCTTGTTGTGGTGGGGCGCGCTACCGGCGGCGGAGCGATTTCTATAAAAGCATCCAGCAATTCCTTGACACCGAAGTTATTTATGGCACTGCCGAAAAAAACCGGTGTCTGGCCGGCTTTCAGATATTCTTTAAGATCAAAGGGATTGGCGGCTCCTTCCAGTAAGGCGATTTCCTCCCGCAGTTCAACTGCCTGACTATCGAGCAACTCATCGAGCAGAGGATCGGACAGGTCATTAATCGTGACACCGCTTTCTGAGCGCTTGGCTTTGCCCGGTGTGAAGAGATGCAATTTTTTATCGTAAAGATTATAAACACCTTTAAAGCGTTTGCCCATGCCAATCGGCCACGATAGTGGCGAACATTCAATTTGGAGTTTATCTTCAATGTCCGCCAGGATGTCCAGCGGCGGCAGGCAATCACGATCCATCTTGTTGATGAAAGTTATGATGGGGGTATTACGCAAGCGGCAGACTTCCATTAGCTTTTGGGTTTGCGTTTCCACTCCTTTAGCTCCGTCAATGACCATGAGCGCACTGTCCACCGCGGTGAGCACGCGGTAAGTGTCTTCGGAGAAGTCCTGGTGGCCGGGAGTGTCCAGCAGGTTTATATCGCAGTCGGCATACTCAAATTTCATCACGGAAGATGTAACCGAAATTCCGCGTTCCTTTTCGATGGACATCCAGTCACTCAAGGCATGTTTAGATGCCTTACGGGCTTTAACGGCTCCGGCCAACTGGATGGCCCCGCCAAAAAGCAGCAGCTTTTCGGTAAGCGTGGTCTTGCCTGCGTCGGGATGGCTGATGATGCCGAATGTCCTTCGGCGCTGAATTTCTTTTTGCAGTTGTTTACTCAAAATAGCCTCTTACGCCATTAAAATATTAATCCCGATACGCTTCGCCATCGGGATATTGTGACTAATAGCCAATAATCTCTCTGCTGTCAATCAAGAAGAGAGCTAATCCCAAAAACTCCTTGACAAAAAAGCTTTGTTGAATAACATTCCTCCCCATCCTGAGCGGGCGTAATTCAGTGGTAGAATGTCAGCTTCCCAAGCTGGACGTCGCCGGTTCGAGCCCGGTCGCCCGCTCCATAAGGTAATTAACTACTTAGCAGGTTTTAGGCTGTAGAAATAATACTTGCATTGACTGTTTTGATGTGGTAGCTTTCCTGCCAACCATTACTGATTGTTTATTGCTGAGTGGGCCTTTGCCCACTTTTTTATTTTATAGGCTGTATGATTGATGATGTAAAAGAAAAAATATGGCAACTAGCAGAACCTGTCGCTAAATCTGAAGGGATGGAACTGATCCATGTCGAATGCCTGAAGATGCATACTCGCTGGATTGTCAGGCTTTTCTTAGATAAAGATGGTGGTGTAACAATTGATGATTGCACCTCAATTAGCAATCAACTGGGCGATCTTCTTGATATCCAGGACATGATAAAAGGTACTTACACGCTGGAAGTTTCCTCACCCGGTTTTGATCGCCCGGTATCGCGAGATCAGGATTTTATAAAGTATCAGGGGTTTAAGATTAATATTAAAACAGGAATAAAAATCGAAGGGATTAAAAATTTCCGTGGCACTCTGTCGAATTACATCGAAGAAGCCGGCCAGAAATTTGTTTTGGTAGATGTTTCTGGTAAAATCTATCGGATTCCTAAAATTGAAATAGTAAAAACTAATCTGGTCAATGCCGGATAAATTAGCACCAAGTTGCTTTCAAAAACCCCGCTTTGCGGGATAGTTCGGCCAACCAGTTTCAGATTCTGAAACTGGGGTCTCACTAAATGAAATATGAATTTTTGAAAGCTTACTTGGTATTATGCCCGGCAAATTAACCTTTTAGTGTTTGATAGTTACTTGGTATAAATATTATCTTTGAGGCTGATACTCTTTTAGTGTTTCAGCTAAGAAAAGGGAGGAATTTGTAAATGTTGCCAGAACTCAAACGTCTGATCGAGCAGATGGGTAAGGACAGAGGGATAGATAAAGATATAATTACCGAGGCCCTGGAAGCGGCAATGCTGACGGCGGCTCGCAAAATATTGGGGCAGAGTGTAGATATAGAGGCTCATTATAACGATGAAACCGGAGAAATTGAAGTCTTCAAATTCAAAACTGTAGTCGATAAAGTACTGGAACCGGAAAAACAAATATTGAAAGAAGAAGCAAGAAAGACTCTTGATGAAAGCGCGGAGCCTGGCGATAGTTTAGGAATAAAAATAGAGACAGGCTCCTTCGGCCGTATTGCCGTGCAAATGGCCAAACAAATTATTATTCAAAGAGTCAAAGACGCGGAACGAGATAATATCTATGATGAATATAAAGACAGAAAAGGTGAATTGGTTAATGGCTTCGTTCAGAGATTTGAAGGCGGCAGCATCATTGTCAATTTAGGGCGCGCCGAAGGAGTTGTGCCGCCCGCGGAGCAAATACACCGCGAAACATATAAGCGCGGTGAACGAATCCGTTCTTATATCTATGATGTAAAAAAGAATTCCAAAGGAGCGCAGATAGTCCTGTCACGTACTCATCCCTCATTTTTAAAGGCACTTTTTCAGGTAGAGGTGCCGGAGATTTCTGAAGGTTTGATTGATATTGTCAGTGTAGCCAGAGAACCGGGCAAGCGTGGTAAAATTGCTGTTCGGGGCAAGGATAAAGATGTTGATCCGGTGGGTGCCTGCGTAGGCATGAGAGGGTCACGAGTGCAAAGCGTAGTGCAGGAATTGCACGGAGAAAAAATCGATATTATCCCTTACTCGGAAGACGCGGCAAAATATGTCAGCAGCGCCTTATCGCCGGCTAAGGTTAATCGGGTTTTTATCGATGATGAAAATCGGACGATGACGGTCATCGTGCCTGATGATCAGCTATCACTCGCCATTGGCAAGAACGGTCAAAATGTCCGGCTTGCGGTTAAACTGACGGGATGGAAAATTGATGTAAAGAACGAAACGATGGCTGCCGCAAAAGATGAAGAGGGACATGAATCGCTGACAAAAATTGTGGGTATAGGGCCTGCTATGGCTGAAAAGCTTTTCAATAGTGGCATCAAGAGTATCGCCATGCTGGCGACGGTTGAACCGGAAATTTTGTTCGCAATTCCGGGTGTTGGTGAAAAGACGGCCAATGAATGGGCAGAACAGGCCATCAAAATTTTAGAAGAGGAAGCAAGCAACAACAAAAAAGCTGAACAGTCTCAGCACAGAGAAATTTAATTAGGGAGTTTCTGGAATGCCTAAAAAGCGAGTTAGTGAGTTGGCCAAAGAGCTTGGTTTGGCAAGCAAGGATTTGATTGCCCATCTGGAAAAGATCGGCATTACGGTCAAATCGCATGCAAGTTCTTTGGAAGATAGCGAGATCGAAAGAGTCAAGGAAGACTTGCAGGCCAAATCGCCACGGCAAATTGTAGAGGAGAGAATTAAAACAACGGTTATCCGCCGTCGATCCATCCGTACTCCCATCGAAGAGGTTCCGGTAGAAGAAGCGCCGGAAGAGCAGGCCCAGCAGCCCGTTCAGGAAAAGAAAAAAGTAAAACAGGAAGAAGTATCTCCGGAAATAGCAGCCAAAGGTGAGGAAGGTAAAAAAGAAACACCGCACAAGCCTGTCGTTGCGGAACCAGTTACGGAGAAACCTAAAAAGCCGGTCATCATTGCTGTAAAGCCGCCGGTTTTCTCAAGACATAAGATCACCAAAGCGGAACCAGCAAAGGAGATTTCGCCTAAAGCCCCCCTGAAGCCCGGCGAAAGAATAGTCGGGCCACCGGCAGACAAACAGGTAAAAAGAGAATTCGAAAAACCAAAGAAAAAAGGTAAGGTGCCGGTTGAGGTATTTATTGAAGAGGAAAAAGAAGTTCCGCGTCGCAAAATATTAGAGAAAAAAATTGATAAGAAGTTAAGAAAACAGGATGATGACCGTGACGGTAATTTTGGCAGGTGGAGGGACGAGAAAAAATCGGCCCCTGTCAAAATGAAGAAAACGGAAATTACCGTGCCGAAGGCAATCAAGCGGCGCATGAAGATCGGAGATGCAATTTCCGTAGGCGAGCTTGCCAAAAGAATGGGCGTTAAAGTAAGCGAAGTAATCAACAAGTTAATGGCCATGGGGGTTATGGCTACAATTAATCAATCAATTGAATTTGACATTACGTCTCTTATTGCCGCTGAATTCAGTTTTCAAGTTGAGCGGGCGGAATCGGAATTTGAGGAATCCGCACAGCAGGCCCCAGTCCTGACGGAAAACCTTAAGCCGCGCGCCCCTATCGTTACCATAATGGGACATGTTGATCATGGTAAAACCTCACTTTTAGATGCAATCCGGCAGACTAATGTTATTGACGGTGAAGCAGGCGGTATTACTCAGGCGATAGGCGCTTATCATGTACACATTAATGATCGAGACATTGTTTTTCTTGATACACCCGGCCACGAAGCTTTTACCGCTATGCGTGCCCGTGGAGCGCAGGTAACGGATATAGTTGTTTTAGTTGTTGCCGCCGATGACGGTGTGATGGGACAAACCGTAGAAGCCATTAATCACTCGAAAGTCGCCGGTGTTCCTATTATAGTGGCGATTAATAAAATCGATAAGCCCGGAGCCGATCCTGAAAAGATTAAACAGTCGCTAACCGAACACGGCCTCTTATCCGAAAAATGGGGTGGTGACACAATATTTTGTGAAGTTTCCGCCAAAAAGAAAACGGGACTGGAAGAGCTGCTGGAACTGATCTTATTGCAGGCTGATGTTATGGAACTAAAAGCCGATCCCGATCAATCCGCCCGTGGAGTTATTATTGAAGCAAAGTTAGATCGCGGTCGTGGCCCTGTGGCCACTGTCTTAATTCAACAGGGCACTTTGCGGGCAGGTGACGCTTTTGTTTCCAAGACAGAATCCGGTCGTGTACGGGCTCTCATTAATGATCAGGGCCGGCGCGTAAAGGAGGCCGGGCCATCAATGCCTGTGGAAGTGATTGGATTTTCGAGTGTCCCGCAAACAGGCGCTGAATTTTTCTGTGTCGAAGATGAAAAGAAAGCCCGTAATATTGCCGACTATTGGATAAGAAAAGCTAGGGAAAAAGAGCTTTCCGCTTCCTCCAAAATAACTCTGGAACAATTGTACCAAAAGATAAAGGAAGGCGTAAAGGATTTCAATGTTATAATTAAAGGCGACGTTCAAGGATCCATTGAAGCAATTTCCGATGCTCTGCATAAGCTCTCGACGGAAGATATCCATCTCAAAATTATTCATAGTTCCGCCGGTGCAATTACCGAAACTGATGTTATGCTTGCTTCAGCTTCCAATGCTATCGTTATCGGATTTAATGTTCGACCGGATGCGCGTGTGGTGGAAATAGCACAGCAGGAAGGCGTGGAAATTAAGCTCTATGACATTATTTACAATGTGATTGCCGATGTACGGGCGGCCATGGAAGGGCTCTTGGAGCCGGAATATAAGGAAGTTGTTCAGGGAAGGGCCGAAGTACGCGAGCTTTTCAAAGTGCCCAAAATCGGCATCATTGCCGGTTGCCATGTTACAGATGGTAAGATTGTCCGCAGTGCCGGGATTAAGTTAGTTCGTGACAGCATCGTTATCTTCGATGGTAAAATGGTTTCTTTAAGACGCTTCAAAGATGATGCCAAGGAAGTACTTGCCGACTTTGACTGTGGTATTGGTATTGAAGGGTTTAACGATATTCGCGTAGGCGATGTTATTGAGGCGTATATAACAGAGAAACTTGAGCGGAAATTGTAAAGTATTATGGTTATCGGTTACGGAATAATTAATTTGAGAATTCCGGAAAGCGGTTCTTTGAAAGATAAAAGAAGCGTTTTAAATAAGATTATAAAGCGAACGCAAAATGAGTTTAATGTTTCAATAGCCCAGGTGGGCAATCTGGATAATTATAATTTTGCCCAGATTGGCTTTGCTCTTGCAGGAAATGATTCCCGTTATATCAATGGCAAGGCGGACCATCTGCTGAAATTTATCGATGATTTGCGAGCAGCGGAAATGCTGGACAGTAAAATAGAAATTATGGTTGTTTCCGATTTTCTGGAAGCGACTAATTGGGAAACGGGCAAATACGATGAGCTTTAAAAGAGCGGACAGAGTGGCCGAATTAATTATGGCCGAAATGTCTGATGTTTTGCGCAGAGAGGTAAAAGATCCCCGCTTGCATGAGGTGACCATCACTGCAGTAAAGGTGACGGATGATCTGCGCAATGTAAAAATTTATTTTGTAGAAATGGGCAAAGATGAATGCGCACAGGAAATTATAGATGCCTTTGGTAAAGCCAGAGGTTTTGTGCGTCGCGAACTAGGCAAAAGGCTGCAATTGCGTGTTGTGCCGGATATAATGTTTGTTCATGATACATCATTTGGATACGGCAACCGCATTGATAAGTTGCTTGCGGATATTGCAAAGCAGGAAGAAAATAGTGGTTGATCAAATTATCACGGCGATTAATGAGGGGCAAAGTTTTGTCATTACCGCTCATGTAAGATTGGATGGAGACGCTCTGGGTTCAGAGCTGGCTTTCTATCTTATGCTTCAAGATATGGGGAAAAAGGCAGTTATTTATAATCAGGATGAAACGCCCCAGCAGTACCGATTTTTACCCGGGGCGCAAAACATAGTTCACGAATTAGGAGATGTAGGACTTTATGATGTTGGTGTTGTTCTCGATTGCAGTAATTTAGAACGTGTGGGGGAAAAGGCAGGCCGTATTGAAAAAATTCAGACTTTGATTAATATTGATCATCATATTTCCAATGGCGGTTTTTGTCGGTTATCGATGCTTGACGGTCAGGCCAGTTCAACCGGAGAATTGCTTTATCGCCTGATGCGGGAAATGCGCTGTAAGATGACAGAAGATATTTGCACTAATCTATACGCGGCAATTATTACAGATACAGGCGGGTTCCGCTATTCCAGCACACATCGGGATACATTGCATGCAGCAGGTGTTT
>JBAXON010000038.1:0-17123 GCA_037133255.1 Deltaproteobacteria bacterium | reverse complement strand
ATAGCCAGCCGAAAACAAATTATTTGAGACAATCCCATAATTTCTCTGTTGTTGTAATCAGTCATCACTTTTGATAAAGGTGTTCTGGTTTAATTGTGAAACTCCAATTCTGCAAACGAAGTGCAGCGGAATTGGTAAGTTGAACAATCCCGCACAAGCGGAGGGCATAATAAACCGCAGCTTGCTTTGGGGTTTATACCCGTGAGTCAACAACGAAAGGTTAAAACATGAACGAGATCTATGAAAGATTGCGCGACAGGCTTGAAATGATGGCGACAGGTTACCCGGCCACGGCAAATGGTGTTGAGATTAAAATACTTCAACAGCTTTTCAGTGAGGCGGATGCGGACTTATTTCTAAAAATGGAGGCCAAACCGGAAACGGTTCAGCAGGTGGCCTTGCGGGTCGGGGCCGAGGTTAAGGACATGGCGGTGATGCTCGAAGATATGGCCCGCAGAGGGCTTATCTTCAGAGTCAAAGAGGATGAAACCATCCGCTATTTTCCGGTGCCTTTCATTGTCGGTATTTATGAATTCCAGTTGAATAATTTGAATATGCCGCTGCTCAAGGATATATCCCAGTATTATCTTACCGGTTTGGGTGCCACTTTCCATGGGCAGAAAACTCCTCACCTGCGTTCCATTCCCATCAATGCCGAAATCGTCGCCGATAGACCTATCGCGCCTTACGATGACGCGGCAGCGATCATTAAGAGAAAATCCCGCATTGCCGTTGCCGAGTGTTTTTGCCGCAAAGCCGTCCGCATGTATGGAAAAACCTGTGTACATCCGGCGGAGACGTGCCTGCAGTTCGAGACCTTTGCCGACTATTATGTTGAAAACGGCATGGCCCGCTACATCAGCACCGATGAGGCTCTGGCCATCCTGAAGCAAAGTGAGGCAGAAGGTCTGGTTATCCATATCCTCAATTCCCAGACGGTGGAAGCCATGTGCTGCTGTTGTTCCTGCTGCTGCGGTATGCTGATTTCCCTGAAGCTTTTTCCCTCCCCGGCGCTGGCAGTGAAAAGCAATTATGTCTGCCTGTTTGATGAAGCCCTCTGCACGCAGTGCGGTATTTGTGCCAAGCGCTGCGCCGTGGGGGCATTTAAGATGAAGGATGAAAAGATCGCGTTTCATGCCGGGCGTTGTATCGGCTGCGGCCTTTGTGTCACCACATGCCCGGCCGACGCGTTGAAGCTTCAGAAAAAACCGGAAGAAAGGCTCTATACGCCGCCGGCAACCGTCTTTGATACATACGGTGTGATGAGCAAGGAGAAAGTCGTATAAATCCACTGAATATCGGCATATTAAGTCAATGATAGATTTGAATAAGGAGCTTATATTTTAAAGACATTAAATCCCGATCATATTAAAGCGGTTCTCGATCTTATTAACCAGGGACCATACTGATATATTGAAAATATATTCAACCTTGATCAACTATACCATGTTGGTTCAGTAATTGTTGCTTTACTTTTAGCTTCCTGTAGTCAAGCATTCGGAAATTTTATCAAAAATACTTCATTTCAATCCACAATAAACAAAATTCGCGAACAACGAAAAATAACACGGCATGTCAAATTTTTGTGGCAATATTTCCGCAAAAGACCTAAAATATCGCATATAATCTAATGGCAAATAGATTGATGGCAGAGACCGTAAGGGTAAGAAATATGAAAAGGAGGACATTGTATGAAAAAATTTCTTGCCGCGATTACCACGGTAACTCTGTTGCTGACGCTCGCTTCTGCAGGTGAGGCATGGCAGGTCAATCCGTAATAGAGGAAACTTTTTTGGCACTGGAAGGGGTACTTGACAGCTTCGGACGAGAAATGGGGTATGACTAGCTCTGAATATCTATATACGGGGAGTTTTTCCAATGAAAATAAAATTTCAATTTAAAAAAATAATAGGAATAAGTCCTGAATATATTTTAGAACACAGAATACTTAACGCTATTACAGTAGTTGCGATAATCGTTTCATTTCTATCATGTATATTGAATTATTTAACCCAGATGCCTGTTATAACGATTTACGGAGCTTTTCTTATAGCCATAGGGTATATTTCACTTTTTTTATATTCTGTAACATCCAAAAATTTCTCCAGATATTACAACCTCGTGTTTAGTTTTATAATATTTATCTATGCACCGGTATTTTGGATCATCAATGCAGGTTCGTTGGGCGGAACAGCTTATTTTTTGATCCTTACGCTTGTCCTGATAAATATTACATCAAAAAATAATGCAAATTTATATTTTTCCATTATATTATTTCTGGTCATTACTGTTCTTTTAATCATTGAGAATGAATATCCACAAATAATAATTGGTTATCCAAAAAAAGAAGACAGATTAATAGATATTTTCGTCGGCCTTTTGTTGGTAGTTACCGCAATCATTATTTCATTAAAAATGTTCATGAACATATACAGGAATGCCTTAAAAACGGAAGTTGAGCAAAAAACACTGCTTAATCAAGAGGAGGAAAAGTTCCGAAAGATTGTCAATACGCTGCCGCAGTTTGTCTCCATCTGGAGCCTGGATATGCGCTGCACTTACGTAAGCTCCTCAGTCCTGCAGTTGACCGGCTACACACCGGAAGAGCGCCTCTCGATGAGTAGCGACGCTTACATAGTGCCGGAATCCATTGTCAGGCTGGAAAATGTATTAAAGGACGCCATGATCCAGGAGCAGGGGACGGACCGCGATCCGAACTTTACTGTCACCTGCGAGCTTGAACAGATCCGCAAGGATGGGTCAAGCGGTACCTTCGAAAGTACATATACCTTCCTGCGTGATGAATCTGGCGCACCCATCAGTATACTAGCGATTACCGCAGACATTACCGATCACAAGCGGGCGGAGGATGCAATGCGCCGCAGCGAGGGGCAATACAGGCTTTTGGCTGAAAACAGCGATGACGTGATCTGGACTACCGACACTGAACTGCGCTTCACATATATAAGTCCTTCCTCTATAAAATTACGCGGTGTGACGGTAGAGGAGGCCATGAATGAAAAGTTGGAAGAAATCATGACCCCTGAGTCATTGAACAAAGTGCTAGCCGAGTACAGCCGCCTTCTTCCTGAAATCGAACAGGGTAAAAACCCGTCTGTGCGAGTGGAGCTGGAAGAATACCGCAAGGACGGTTCCACCCTGTGGGTGGAGGTTTCCATGCGACCAATGCGCGACGACGAGGGACACCTGATAGGGTACCTCGGAGTTACCCGCGACATTTCAGAGCACAAACAAATGGATGCTCTCCGTGATGAAACAGCCGCAGCACTGAGACGGAGCGAGGAACAATACAGGCTGATCGCCGAGAACAGCGACGACGTTATATTCACTTTGGATCAAGAATTGCGCTTTACATATATGAGCCCGTCATCCTTTAAATTGCGCGGCGTAACAGCTGAGGAAGCAATGCTAGAAAAGCTGGAAGACATCATGACTCCGGAATCACTAAACAGGATAATCGCCGAATACGGCCGAGTTCTGGCTGAGATAGAAAAGGGAAATAAACCGACAGTACGAATTGAAATCGAGCAATATCGAAAAGACCGTTCGACTTTGTGGGTTGAGATTTCCATAAAAACCATAATGGATGGCGAGGGCCATCTGACAGGTTTTCTCGGGGTCTCCCGCGACATCTCGGAGCACAAACTGGCGGAGGAGGCTATTCAGGCAAGCGAGGAAAAACTCCGGCAAATAATCAACAACATCCCGCATGCCGTTTCTATTTTGGATATGAACATGCGGCCTACCTACGCGAGCACTGCTATTCAACGCATCCTGGGCTATAAAGCAGAAGAGCTCCTGACGCTGACCCTGGACAAGATTCTTACCCCGGAATCATTGGAGATTGCCGGCAAATCGTTTCAGGAGGCGCTGGACCGTAATGGACATGGTTTCGATCCCAATGGTGTTCTGATCCTTAACCTTGAACAATATCACAAAAACGGTTCCAAGGTTTTGCTCGAAAATGCCATGACTTTTCTGCGTAACGCAAACGGCGTGCCCGTGGGCATCCTGAGCGTATCAACGGATATAACCGAACGCAAGCGGGCGGAGGCGGCTCTGCAGGCAAGCAAAGAATCCGCGGAGGCAGCCAATCGATCCAAAAGCGTATTTTTGGCTAATATGAGCCATGAGATTCGCACCCCGATGAACGCCATCCTGGGGTTTGCCCAGCTCATGAAACGGGACCGGAATCTATCGCCGCAGTCGCTGGAACACCTGGAAATTATCAACCGGAGCGGCGAACATCTTCTGGCCACCATCAATGACATCCTGGAAATGTCTAAGATCGAGGCGGGGCGTACTGTTTTTGTCCCCACCACGTTTGACTTGCACGCCCTTATCTATGATCTCGAGAGGATGTTCCGACTACGGACAGATAGTAAAAACCTGCGTTTCCTGGTGGAGAAAGTCGGACATATTCCCCAATGGGTTAAAACAGACGAAGGCAAACTCCGTCAGGTTCTCATCAACCTTATGGGTAACGCGGCAAAATTCACGGAAGAAGGTGGTATTGTTTTACGCCTTGGCGGTATAGACGAAAATGCAGCGGCGGTGAATATTCAGTTCGAGGTGGAGGATACAGGTCCCGGTATGACCGAAGGAGAAATCGGACGCCTGTTCCAGGCATTCGAGCAGACTACAAGCGGGATCAAGAGCGGCGGGACAGGACTTGGCCTGGCCTTAAGCCAGGGATTTGTCCAAATTATGGGCGGAACCATATCGGTTATAAGCACTGTCGGCAAAGGGAGCATCTTCCGCTTCAAACTTCCAGTGCAAGAAGATAGTGAAGAAAATGCCGCAAAGAAGGAGGCAAAACAACGTGTGCTAAGTTTGAAGCCGGGGCAAAACGAAATCCGCATTCTGATTGCCGACGACAGGGAAACCAATCGTCAGCTTCTGTTGCAAATGCTGAAGGTGGTTGGGTTTGCTACACAGTACGCAGTCAACGGGAAGGAAGCGGTGCAAATGGTTCAGAAATGGAAGCCGCAAGTGGTTCTTATGGATATGGCTATGCCGGTAATGGATGGCTACGAGGCAACACGTAAAATCAAGGCATCGCCCAACAGCAGGAATACGGCAATTGTTGCCGTAACAGCCAGCGCCTTTGAAGAGGACAAAAAGAGGATTTTAGCTGCTGGCGCCGATGACTATCTGTCCAAGCCTTTCAAGGACGCTGAACTTTTTGAAATAATCGGCAGACTGACCGGTGCGGAATATTTGTATGAAGAAACAAGCTCTCTTAAGGTTTCAGAAACAGCGCATGATAAAGTCCTGATGTGCAAGACGGTTGCCGCGTTGCCTCCTGACCTTGTAAATCAGATGCGAGCCGCTGTTGAAAGCGCCGATATCGACCAGCTAAACGACCTTGTCCTGCAACTGGCCAAAGGGCAGCCTCTTCTTGCAAAACAAATACAGGAAATGGCCGCCCGGTATGAATATGAAGCATTGACCGAAATATTTTCTCCAGGAGGATGACCTATGACGAACACAAATAAAACAGATACAATCACAGGCAATATCCTTGTCGTGGACGATGTGCCCGCGAACCTGACACTTCTTGCCGGCATGCTCAAGGAAAAGGGATACCGGGTGAGGCCTGTGCCCAGCGGTAAGCTGGCGCTCAAGGCTGTGGAAAATGAACAGCCCGACCTAATTCTGCTTGACATCACCATGCCGGAAATGGACGGATTCGAAGTATGTCGCAGATTGAAACAGGATATGAGGTATCAGGACATCCCCATTATTTTCATCAGCGCTCTGACCGAAACGCTGGACAAAGTGAAGGCATTCGGCAGCGGCGGTGTTGATTATGTGACCAAGCCGTTCCAGTTTGACGAGGTAGAGGCACGGGTCGAAACTCATCTTCGTTTGCGCAGGTTGCAGCTCGAACTGGAGAAACACAATTTCCATCTGGAAGATCTGGTGAAAGAAAAGGTCGCCGAGATCTCCGACTCCCAAATGGCCACCATCATTGCGGTGGCGAAACTGGCGGAATACCGGGACGACGAAACCGGGTATCATATCGAACGCACGCGGATTTTCTGCAAGGTCCTGGCCGAAAAAATGCGTGAGAATCTACGTTATACAGACAGCATCAACGACGCTTTTATTGAAAACATCTATCATGCGGCAACCCTGCATGATATCGGAAAGGTCGGCATTCCGGACAACATCCTCCTGAAGCCAGGCAAGCTCACGCCGGAGGAGTTCGAGGTCATTAAAACCCACACTGTGATCGGCGCGCGGACCCTGCAAGCCTCGCGCAGCAAGTATCCGCGGAACGCTTTTGTCAACATGGGGATCGCCATCGCTCACTCCCACCATGAGAGATGGGACGGCAAGGGCTACCCTGATGGTCTGGTGGGCGAGGATATACCCCTCTCCGCCCGGATCATGGCCTTGGCGGATGTCTATGATGCTTTACGGTCGAAACGCCCGTACAAGGAGGCTTTTTCTCACGATAAAAGCTGTGGCATCATTCTGGAAGCCGCAGGGCGGGACTTTGATCCGATGGTGATTGACGCATTCAAGGCGGTCACGTCAGAATTTGCCGATTTTCGCAAGCGGATGGATAATAGTACAAGCTGAAAAAAGGTACCGTTTCTAAAACCAAATGGGGTCAGGTCATGAAATGACAGTTTTTATCTAAGGCTCGCCATTTCTGCCCTTTGCATTGTGCATCTTTGAAGCTTTGAAATGGCAATCCTCACTCCAATTCCAAACTTAAAAGCATGTAGTTGTATATGGTGACAGGGATTCCGTCGATTCAGTAATTGTTTTTACGCAGCCCTTCCTCAAGCAGCCGATTATTTTGATAGGCATCCATCCTTACGAATGGTAATCTGAACATCTATTTGCCAATTTTAAATGGATGAGGTATAGTTAATAATAATTTGAAAAATAGGGGGTACTTCTATGCAAGCCGTGTATTTAAGAATCTTCCTGATCCTGTTTATCTTTGTTTTAATCAATCCACCTCTAATGCCGGCAGCGACAGAGCAGCGTGTCGCCCTGGTTATTGGCAACAGCGCTTACAGCTCTGGTCCCCTGAAGAATCCTATCAATGATGCGGCGGATATGGCAGTAGCATTAAAGCGTGCCGGTTTTACGGTAACGCTAAAGAAGAATGCCAATCTCCAGGAAATGGTGGAAGCCATTGAAGCTTTCGGCAACAGCCTGAAACGCGGCGGCGTGGGTCTTTTCTACTATGCCGGTCACGGTGTGCAGGTAAGCAGCGTCAACTATCTCCTGCCGGTAAGCGCCAAAATCAACAAGGAATCGGACGTGCGTTTTCAGGCAGTTGACGCAGGCCGTGTACTGGCGGAGATGGAAAACGCCAACAACGGTCTCAATATCGTGATTCTGGATGCTTGCCGTGATAATCCTTTTGGCAAGAGCTTCCGCAGCTCTTCCCGTGGCCTTGCTATTGTAGCCAACGCTCCATCAGGCACTTTCATTTCCTATTCTACTGGCGCGGGTCAGGTGGCAAGTGATGGCGAAGGGAAAAACAGTCCTTACACCAAAGCGCTTTTGGAGAATATTGCCAAACCGGGATTGACCATAAACAAGGTCTTTATGAATGTCCGCAGCAAAGTAAAAAACGAGACAGGACAAGTGCCTTGGGAACTATCTTCTTTGGAGGGCGATTTTTATTTTATGCCCGGTTCGGCAAAAACGGTAATAGACAAACCTGAATCAGTTGTGTTTAAAACATCACCAACAAATGATCTCGATGATGAGAGCAAAAAGCTGGAAGCGGAGCAACGCCGTTTGGAAGACGAGAAAGCCTCGTTTGTAAAAAAGAAGGCTCTTGATGAAAAAAGGCAGCAGATAGAAGAAGCACGGGAGCGACTGGAGGCCGAGAAGGCTGCAGAACGCCAAGCGGCGGCTGATAGAAAGAAAAGGGCATTAGAGGAAAAACAGCAAAAGTTGGCAGATGAAAAGGAACGTATAGAGGAGGAAAAGGAATTTCAGCGTCAGGCGGCATTGGAGCGGAAGCAAGCGAAAAAGACAACAACTCTCGCCATGGGAAAGCGCCCAACTTCAGAGACTGGCAATGAAATCAGCAGAGAAGGGCGTTTCATCGCTTATAACAACGGTACAGTCCTAGACACAAGTACCAACCTGATGTGGGCAGCGAAGGACAATGGCGGAGACATAAACTTGGCAAACGCCATAAACTATTGCAAAAAATATCGCGGTGGTGGTTACACAGACTGGCGGATGCCGACACAGAATGAACTGGCGGGACTATATGATGTAGGCAAGAATAATCGTTATGGCGCTCGTGTCACTACCGACTTAATACTGATAACCAAATGGTGGATATGGGCTTCAGAAACGCGCGGTTCCGATGCTGCCAATTTCAATATTGCACTCGGAATACCTGGCTGGGTTCCCCAATCGACGGACGGCACCGGCAATCGAGTCATACCGGTGCGTTCCGTCAAATAGTTATTTGATCATTCAAAGCTGTGTAAACAAAAGAATATAGTTGGCAATCATCAGTTTTCTCCAGCTACCAATTTCATTGACTAGGTAGATGCTATACGTAAATAAGAGCGACGTGAATTAATTTGACAGTATTTGTAAGACATTTTGATTTTATTCTCTAAAATATAACTAGCTTCCTATTTCTAATACAAAGTTGCTTTCAAACATTAAGAATTGAATATTTGAAAGCTTACTTGGTATTATCCATCGCCTGCAAATATTCGATGCGTTCGATAAGCGGCGGATGAGAATAATAAAACCAGACATAAAAAGGATGAGGATGAAGATTGGTCAGATTGTCTTTGGCCAAACGTTTGAGAGCTTTGATCATCGGCAGGGCGGTTCCGGTTAACTCAAACGCCATTCGATCAGCTTCACGCTCATAGCGTCTCGTAATTACCGCACCGATCGGACTTAAGAAAAATCCGGCAGCACCGAGATAAAGCGAAACTAAAAATAATCCCGCGTAGACAGGTTGGAAATTTAATCCGAATGCATTGTATAGTGCCTGCCAGTTAACAATCAGATAAACACAATACAATAGGACAAGAGACGCAGCAATCATGAAGCTTAATTGCTTTAAAATATGTTTCTTTTTCCAGTGACCTATTTCATGCGCCAGCACCGCGACGATTTCTTCCGGTGTATGCGAACTAAGCAAAGTATCGTACAAAACGATTCTCTTGGTTTTGCCGATACCTGTAAAATAGGCATTGGTATGCTTGGAGCGCTTGCCTTCATCAACCTGATATATTCCCTTGGTCTTTAAGCCGACTTTATCCATCAAGGCGTTAATCTTCTGCCGAAGCGCTTCATCCTTAATAGGTTCAAACTTGTTAAAAAGCGGCGCGATCAACACCGGGTAGAGCCACATTAAGGTGATTTCAAATAAGGTGAAAAATACCCAGGCCCAAAACCACCAGGTGGCCTTTAAATAATGGATAAACGCCATAAAAGCGCTGATCATAACGCCCATAAGAATCGTGGAAATAATTACGGCTTTGATCAAATCGGTAATCCATAGACGCCAGGTAATCGTCGAAAATCCGTATTTCTTTTCCAAAACAAATGTATCGTAGAGATCAAAAGGCAGTCCGGCAATGCCGCCTATTATTGCAAGCACTCCGAAAAAAATCAGCGCCTGCCCGATGATATGCAGATTCAAGCCGTTGATCCATACCACCAGCACCGGCAAAAGAAGAAACAGGATGGCAAGTTCAATTCCATCGCCTGCAAGGTTCTCTTTTGCTGTCAGTCGCGAGTTATCGTAAGTATAGTCCACCATTTTGTCCAGGGTTGCCTCATCAATTTCGCCCTGGAAAACAGGTGGAATGATTTTGCCGTAAATCTTTAAATTTCGAATATTGATCTGCTGTAGAAAATAGCGGCATGCTATACGTCCGACAAATAAGACCAAGAATAAAATTAATAATGTATTTTCCATCTTTAATATCAACTCCTCTCAATTAGACTGCCCTGCTCCGCGGACTTCGAAGTTCACGGAGTCAATAATTCTACCCTGGCTGTCAGTAAGCGCCAGATTATACTTACCTCTCTGAGGTGACCACGCCACAGTTTGACCTGCTTCTCCGATTGCCGCATCGTTGAGCCGCCAGAGCAATTCTTTGCTCTTTGTCTTTGAAATGAAGAATACTTTTTGCAAATCCGGTGGAATATCAGGATCCAGAGCTATCACCGTACCGGAAGGGGGATAAACAATTCTTTCATTATACTGCTTAACCATTAAAACATCGGCAACTGGTTCTGTCCCCCTAATAAACCATTCCTCCTGCCGCTTTCCTATATTGCCTGAAGATGTCACTTCTACTTTGACAACATTTTTCGGGACGATTACTCTATGATCGGATTTGTGGCGGTGCAGATAGTTCATAACTTCAGACCAGACAGGAGCCGCGCCACTTACTCCACTTACGTTCCACATTGACTGGCCAGAATAGTTTCCCACCCAGACACCCACCGTATATTTTGAAGAATAGCCAATGCACCAGTTATCTCGCATATCTTTGCTGGTGCCTGTTTTTACGGCGCTCCAGAACTTGGTTGCCAGCGTATTTTCCAAACCGAAAGTGGTGCTGCGAGCCTCTCTGTCCGCAAGTATTTCGGAAACAATAAAAGCCGCATCCCGTGACAATATTTGTTTGCTGCGAACTGTCCTGGTCGCATCTTTTAAGAACATCGCCTCGCTCCACCTTCCGCCATTGGAAAGCGCGCGGTACGCATTGGTCATCTCCCACAAACTGACATCAGCAGAACCCAGAGCAAGCGCCGGACCATAAAAATCACCGGATTCGCTTAAGTCTTTGATCCCCATCTGCCGCAGCTTACTTAAAAAGAATTCCACCCCGATTAAATTCAGCGTCAATACCGCCGGCATATTTAGTGACGATGCCAGGGCAATCCGCGTACTTACCGGGCCATGGTATGCCGAATCATAACTGCGCGGTTGATAGATGCCACCGGTAACAGAAATATCGAGCGGGGCATCATTGAGGATGGATGCAGCAGTCAGGATGTGTTGATCAAAGGCCAGGCCATACAGAAATGGCTTGAGAGTTGAACCTGCCTGCCTTTTGGCTTGAATTCCATCCACATATTGAGCGGTGGAATTATCTGTGCTGTAAGTGGAGTATGCTAAAACCTGACCGGTTTTATTATCCAGAACAAGCACTGCACCATCGGAAACATTTTGCCCGCTTAAAGCCAGAAGCTGGCTCGCAATGCTATCTAGCGCAAAGCGCTGCAATCCGGCATCCAATGTGCAGGTAACTGTCGCCCCTTTGGGCCTATTTTTCAATAAGCGTAAGGCTACATGCGCGGCAAGCGTTGTCCGGGGCTGGATATAATTTGTTCCCCAGAATATTTTCTGAATTTTTGATTGCAGCTCAGCGGGATTGATTTTCCAGCCAAGTGCCGTTTCGATCTGAGAGGCGCGCAACAGGACTGCATCATAAGTTGCGTTAGGTGATCGAATCAGCGCGGCCAGAATTGCTGCCTCTGTATGATCAAGTCCATGGGGCTCCTTGTCGAACATGGTCCGAGACGCTGCGGCAACTCCCTGCAGTTCTCCGCGGAAACTCAGCAGATTCAGGTACGCTTCAAATATTTCTGTCTTTGTCCAGTTTTTTTCTAATTCCCGCGCAGTATCCATCTGCCGCCATTTTTGCTGAAGCGTTCTTCTGCCTTTTTTCGGTTGAAGCCCAGGCGTAAGAAAGGAAGCCAGTTGCATGGTGATGGTGCTGGCGCCGCGTGGATTTTGCCTCAAGAGCGATTGAAAAAGGGAGGCACTAATCGCTGTATAATCTACTCCGGAGTGCGCATAAAAGTTCTTGTCTTCAGCATTAACGACCGCTTGCTTAAGCGCCGGCGATACATTGGCAAGCAAAGTCCAATCCAACCTGCGACTGTCTTTATCCGTCCTGAGTTCATGTAGCACCGCGCCATGGCGATCAAGCAACAGCGAATCTGATTTGATATAATTTTGGCGTACCTCTTGATAAACCGGCAGCGCATAAGCAGGATTTGGCAAAAGAAATATCAAAATAGAAATTGTTAAAATCTTTTTCATAAAAAATCCCGATCATAATGATCAAATAATATTGAGTTATGTTGTCATATCGGTTAAGAGACTGTGCCGCCATTATCATTTGTCATTGCGAGTTCACGGCAGTGAACGTGGCAATCTCTGTGTTGTCGATTAGATAAGAGATTGCTTTGGTCGTTACTCTCCCTCGCAATGGCAGCATGCAATGCCCTATGGTTGAACCTCCAATATTTTATTCGGAATTTCACCGAACATTTCCGGAAAATACATCGCTTCTACTCGAGTCGTGGGCAATTGGAATGTGCCGCTGGAATTGAGCCGGATAGTATATTCAACACTCCAGTTGCCTTTAGGAACATATTCGTAATAGGCCCGAAAAGCTTCAAAAGATCGCTCCTCAAATACCGGCCAGACCCAACCCTTTCTTTTTTCATCGGAAGTCAGAATTTGTGAATCTCGGGCCAGGCCCTTGCCGAGAATGGACGCGCCTGCCGGCACCGGATCGCTCACGACAACCCAGGTCTGGTCTGTCTGCGCATCGAGATCCAGACGGACACGAAGAACATCACCTGCGCTCCAGGTCTCAGGATTTTTGCGATCTACAGGAATAATTGTTCTTTTAATTTTGTAGCCACTCGACAAATCCTTCTTCAGCGCAATGGCGGCAAGAGATTGAATTGTCAGCCACGGCTTTCCCGCGCCACTATGAGCGACTTTGAGCTCGTCATTTTTTACAGGCCATGCGTAGAGATTGGCCGTTCCCTTAGGATTCGCGCTCCAATCTGTCTTCTTCGCGGTAGTATTGAGTTGGATGTTTGTTATTCCGGATACCGGTACCGCTTCAAATTTTGCGGAGAATTTCTCCATCGCCAGCACTCCCCAGGCATTGGCCAGTGTCAAATCCCACGTGCCCTTAGTCTGCCTGGCCAGCGCCCCTTGCGCAAGTCGGGGCATGTCTTCTATCCATGCCTGGGAATCCTTCATGCTTAAGATCAAGCGGACAGCATTGACATCACTTGAGACCATCAGCCACCACAGGAAATCAGTGCTCTCTGTGGCAAACCCCATTTTTGTTCCCTGAAAGTTCAAACGTGAGCGCAGGATCTGTTCGGCTTCAGGCATGCGGCGATCGCGATCGGGAATATTTTTAACGCCACGCAGAATATTAAACCAGTCAATGACCGCGGAAGTCGGCCAGAGATTGGGTTCAATAATAATTGAATTTAACATGGAGGAATCGGCCATGTTCTCTCTTGCCAGTGATTCGATTGCGGCAAGTTTTTTAATGCTTAAATCCGCTTTAGGAACAGGAGAATAACCGGAATATTTACCGGCAACAAAACCCTTCAAAGCGGCCTGCATTTTTTCTTTCTGTTCGGCGGGAATCTTATAGCCTGCTTCATTGGCAATGGCCAGGACATAAGATGTCAGAGTTGGGCTGCCATACTGGCATAAGGGGAAATATTTGACAAAACCGCTCGCATCAAGATGGGATGGGAGCTGCGCCATGACAGCTTTCCATTTTGCTTCATCACGCAGGGCGACAGCCACGGATACTTTTTGCTCCAAACAGGTGTAAGGATATTGTTTCATGTAGTCGGCAACGCCGGCAAGTCCATCCGATATTTTCGGCCTTAAAATAACATTGATGCCGCCGCGTCCGGGCAAAGCGTCACGCGGACGCTCAACATCCAGCTGAATGTCTTTGCTTACCTGCAGAAGAGTTGACTGATAAGTCCGAACCGGTGTTACCGTAGTTACTTTCTGCGTCACCTTGATGCGGTCGCTAAGCGTTGTGCCTTTTTCTTTGATTTCCACTTCCCACTGAATTTTTTCCAAACCTGCAGGAGCGGTCACATTCCAGCCTACTACTTGAGCCTCCGTTGGATTGAGCAGGATATTAAGTTGAGGGAGAGCATCCGCAAGGCCGATTGCTTTTGCGGAAATCTCCGCCTCGATTTTGCGGCTGGTTGTGTTGCGCAGCGTGAACTCCGCACGATATTTGTCGCCTTCTCGAACCAGTGGCGGCACACCGGCAAAAATCATCAAATCCTGTGTGGTTCGAATGGATGTCGAACCTGTGCCAAAAAGGTCTGTCCCGCCTGTGGCCACGGCAACAATGCGGAAACCCGTAATGGAATCATTGAGCGGTATGTCAACTGTGGCTTCACCCCGGGCATCGAGCGTAACTTTCCCCTTCCACAGCAATAGCGTATCAAACAGTTCTCTTGTTCCCTGTTGTAAACCGCCGCCTCCACCGGGCGGCAGCGCTTTCAGGCCAAAGTGGCGCTTGCCGATCACCTGCATCTGCGCCGACGCCGTGCTTACTTCATAATTGCGCCTGCCCATCATTGCCGTTAAAATATCCCAGCTTTTGTTGGGCATGAGTTCCAGCAACCCTTCATCAACCGCCGCAATGGCAACTTCGCTTCCCGCTGGTGGTATCATCCCTGTGGCCGTCTTCACTTTAATTTTGACTTGCGCCTTTTGACGGATTTTATAAACCTGTTTTGCCGCCTTAACATCAACCTTTAATTCATGCGCCATCCAGCCAACATTGATTTCGGCAATGCCCAGCTTATAGGCGGGTTTGCCCATGTCGATGAGAGCCGTAGGTGAAATTCCGGGCACACGTCCGCGGACAACCAGTGCGGAAATAAAAACATTAGGGGCGTAGGAAGGCTTTACCGGCACTTCAATTGTCGGGTTTTTGCCGGATAGCGTGCTTATCCATGATTCCATTACGCCTTCCCGTTCCACGCTGATGAGCGCTGTTGCTTCGCGGAAGGGCATCCGTACCTGAAAGACAGCCTTTTGTCCGGGGGAGTAACTTTTTTTCTCCGGTAAAAGATCAATGCGGTCATTATCACTGACATCAAACCACCACTCGCTTTTATCGGCAACCCAAACATCTCTGTTGGCATAAGTTTTATGGCCTGAAGAATCAGCCGATTGCGCCTGCAAAATAATATTGCCCGATATTGGTGATTTTGCTTCGCAGATGAGCAGGCCGCTTGCATTTGTCTTACCTGCGCAAACCTGGGTGATTTTTTTTGTCTGTTCCGTATGCTCGTAGGCATAAAATCCGCCGACAAGCCTCTTGCGGTGAGAATAGTTCTTCTTTTCAAACAGATCAACTTTCACCTGTGCTCCGGCTACAGGCTTGCCGGAAAGATCGACAACCGCCGCGTAAAATTTCAAATTGTCTTTTGCCGATGCCCACGAATCAGGCTTAATGCCCACGATATATTTTGAAGGCCATAGCGGAATTTTTGTGGAAACTGTCTGGATTTCACCGCTTGGGTCCATAAATTCCATTTCCGTTAATATTTCTTTGGCCATATTTACCTTGGGCAAACCGGAGATTGTGGTGCTTGCCGTGCCTAGTTTATCCAGGTTCAAAACGATTGCAGGCATGCCTACGGCCGATTCTTTTTTTGCCGGCTCTTCCTGCGATTCCGCATCGTCAGAATTTTCCGTTTCATCATACTCAACATCCGCGCCTCTTCTTTTCAATCCTTCCTTAACCTGCCCGTTGCCAAAAATAAAATTTTCAAAGGCGGCGAACTCAGAAAGAGACTTGGGCCGAATGAAGCTGCGCAGTTTAATGGGAATGGGACCGGCACCGCCTCCTGCCAGATACTGAACTCCTAATTTCAAATCAACTTTTGCTGCATTCACCAGCGGTTCTTCCGGCGGTTGTATTGTCCCTTTCATCAGAGGCACACGAAACTCTTCGACACGGAACTGACCTGATAAATAAGATGCTTCCTGACGTTTTTGTTTTTTTGTTTTTATCTGCTTGCCCGCATCATCTTTGCTCAGCAGCGTCACGCTGTATGCCCCCAGCTTGGCTTCCCGGGGAATTATCCAAAATGTTTCGGCGATGCCGTTTGCTGTCCAGTTCAAAGGGAACTCATAGTTTTCGTCACTGCCTAAGTGAGTAATTAAAACATAATTCGGCACTTCGTCTTTGGCGGCATTGCTGAAGCCCGATAGCGTTCTTTTACGAAAGACATGCTTCATACTTACTTTGTCACCGGCACGCAAAAGAGTGCGGTCAAAAATGGTGTGAGCGCTAATAGTGTTGCTGCCATATTTATCATCCGGCAACTGAAATCGCCATGGCTCTATGCCCTTATCCCAGCTCGAATGAACAAAAGTAAGATCATCATTTGTCTGCGCAGTAACGAAAAGCCCGGTCTGCAAGCCGCTAAGTGGTCCGCTTTCGCTGTAATCGTTTTCAGCTTCTTCGCATATTGGCAGTTGTGATTCCAATGGCAGTTTTACATCCACACGAGAGATACCGGAAGCATCGGTTTTGCCCTGCCAGAGGATTTGCTCACGGCAATTTCGAATGGTTACTACCGCATCATTTACCGGTTTTCCTTCATTCAGACTGGTCAACCAGACAAGCGATGATTCCCGTCCCCATTTGAAATGAGCGGAGAGATTGGTTACAAGAACAGCGGTGGGCACAAACATCGGGGCTGATGAGGGCAGTAGCGCCTTGCCCAAAATGGCGCTTTCTAGTTCCACAATATACAGGCCTGCTTTGTTCATGGGGATGCCGATAACTTCAAAGGCTTTACCGCCATTAGGTTTGGGCAGGGTTATTTTTTGAGTCATTTTTTCATTGCTGAAAATTGATTTTTCTCTTTTGGCCGCGGCGACTTTTCTTAACCATCCTTGAAGATTATCCGCGCGATCGGTGTAGGTGTTAAATATTTTCCCCATCACTCTACCGACAACATTCGCGCCCTTATCTATCTGCTTGCCTTTGGCGGTAATCAGTGGTTCCACATTGCGCAGAGTCACCGGCAGGCCGGCATTAGCCTTTAATTCTAATATGCCGAAACGTGAGGAAAACTTGGCCAAAGGTGGATATTCTTCAGTGCGGACAGAAAGCGGGAACTTGTCGGCATTAATTAGCGACCTTCCCGAATTATCTTTCAATCCGGACGGAATCCCGACTGTATAGTTTGTTTTTTCCGGAAATGGTCCTCTAAAAAGCACACTAGAGAACTCTTCATTTTCTGATTCG